>NZ_FNQE01000032.1 GCF_900107485.1 Proteiniborus ethanoligenes | reverse complement strand
GGCAGGTTTCCCACGCGTTACTCACCCGTCCGCCACTAGCTACATTAGATTCCATCCGAAAACTTCCTCTAATGTAACTCGTTCGACTTGCATGTGTTAAGCACGCCGCCAGCGTTCATCCTGAGCCAGGATCAAACTCTCAAATTAAAGTTTTCCTACTCATTAAAATTGTTTGGTTTTTGTGTCTTTCGACTGTAAACCTTTTTACTGGCTTCTCACTGTTCAATTTTCAAAGACCAACTTTATTATCTCCCCGAAGGGCTTTAGTTCTTTGTGTCCCTTAGGACCAACTTTATTAGCTCCCCGAAGGGCTTTAGTTCTTTGTGTCCCTTAGGACCAACTTTATTAGCTCCCCGAAGGGCTTTCTTCTCGCCATCTCTCAAGAGGCGACTTTCTTATGTTAACATTTTTATTCTTTCGTGTCAACATGTTTTTGAAAAGTTTTTTGAAAATCTTTTTTAATGCTTTTTGTCGCTTGGTGACGACTTTTTAAATATACCAAATTTAATTCATTAAGTCAATAGCTTTTTAAAATATATCTCTCAAATTACTTAATAGAGCTAATGGATATCCATTAGCTCTATATATTCTATCAATCAACTAGCATTTTCCCTACATTAAATGCTTTGATATTTATATCTACATATATATCTTTGACTTCTTCCCCTATAACCTTTTCCCAATCTATTTCATCAATACCCATAGCTTTAATAAGTGCTCCCAACATTATAATATTCAAAGTCTTAATATTTCCTAGTTTTTTGGCTTCTTCTGCAGCTTTTATACTTATTGTGTTAACTTTGCTCTGTAAATCTTCTATGATTTCCTTAGGATACTCTACTTTCCCAGATAATACTGGTGCAGGTGGTATCATATAATCATTAACAACTAACTTACCTTTTGGTTTTAGATATTCTATCCATCTCATGGCTTCCATCTTTTCGAAAGAAACTATTACATCAGCCTGCCCAACTCCAATGATAGGCGAATATACCTTTTGTCCATATCTGATTTGAGTGGTTACACTTCCTCCTCGTTGTGCCATCCCATGAACTTCAGACATTTTTACATCATATCCGGCATCTATAAGTCCTCTGGATAATATTTTACTAGCAAGTATGATCCCTTGCCCTCCTACCCCTACAAACAATATGTTTTTTACCTCTGCCATATTACTCACCCGCCTTTACTATTGCTTTAAATGGACATATCTGTAAGCATACATCACAGCCAACACACATAGATTCGTCAATAATGGAGCCAATACTAGGGTCAAATGAGATAGCTGGACATCCAGCCTTTAAACACATCTTACACTTTCTACACTTTTCTCTATCTACAGTGCACTTAATCCTCTTATCTAATCCAAATTCCTCTACTTCTTCTTTAGGTGATTTTTTCAAAACGCATGGCCACTTAGCTATTATGACCATAGGTTCTTTTGTATTCATAGCTTTACTTACAGCTTCTTCTGATTCTTTCAAGTCTAATGGATTAATTACTGATATGTTTTTTACGCCTATAGCTTCGCATATTTTTACAATATCTATATATTCAGTATTGTCACCAGACAATGTATATCCTGTACCTGGATTCTCTTGATGACCTGTCATACCTGTTATCCTATTGTCTAATATAATTGTTGCTGCATTGCCTTTATTATACACTGCATTTACTAAACCTGTTATACCTGAGTGGAAAAAGGTTGAGTCCCCAATTACTCCAAACACCTTAGTTTCCTGCCCTTTTTTTTCTAAAGCTTTTGTAAAACCATGTCCTGCACTAATACTTGCTCCCATGCATATACATGTATCCATACTCTCTAATGGAGGAGCCGAACCTAATGTATAACATCCGATATCTCCTGTTACGACTGTATTTTTCTTTTTACTTAACACATAAAATAATCCTCTATGAGGACAACCTGCACACATAGTAGGTGGTCTTGGCACAACCTTCTCTACGCTTATATCTACTTTATCAGCTTTGATTCCTAGTAACGCTTCCTGCAAAATATCAGGATTTAACTCTCCTATAGCCGGTATAACCTCTTTACCGATTACATCTATACTTAGGGCTTTTATTTCATCTTCAATATATGGCTCTAGTTCTTCTATTATATATAATTTCTCAACCTGATCTGCAAACTCTTTAATCTTAGCTTTTGGAAGTGGGAATGTAAAACCAAGCTTTAAAAACGAAGCCTTATCCCCAAACACTTCTTTTGCATATTGATAAGCAACGCCAGAAGTTATTATACCGATTTTTTTATCATTCCACTCTATTTTATTCAAATCAGAGCTATTGCTTAATTGTTCTAGCCTTTTTAATCTCTCTTCTAGTATTACCCTTCGTTTTCTAGCATTAGCTGGAGTAGCTACATATTTAGGAATATCTTTTTTATATTCTTTAAATTCAACCTCTTTTCTTTCTCCTATTTCTACAAGCCCCTTGCCATGACAAACTCTTGTAGTAAGTCTTAACAGCACTGGAGTGTCGTATTCTTCGCTTATCTCATAGGCAATTTTCATAAAGTCTTTTGATTCTTGACTATCACTAGGTTCTAGCATAGGAATTTTTGCAAACTTCGCGTAATATCTGTTGTCCTGCTCGTTTTGGGAGCTATGCATTCCAGGGTCATCTGCTGATACTAAAACACATCCTCCGTTGACACCAGTGTAGGTAAAAGTAAATAATGGGTCTGCAGCTACGTTTACTCCTACATGCTTCATTGCCGCAACTGACCTAGCTCCTGCTATTGATGCACCAATCGCAACTTCTAAAGCTACTTTTTCATTTGTTGCCCATTCAGAATAAATTTCATCATACTGTGCTATATTCTCTAGAATCTCTGTGCTTGGAGTCCCTGGATAAGCTGAAGCAATGGTTACCCCAGCCTCGTATGCGCCAAGGGCTACTGCTTCATTACCAGTCAATAATTTTTTCATCTTTTTTGCACCCCTTTATATGTTTTTAAAAATCGAAATTCATTGCTAATTCAACTCAGAAATCAGACTTCCCAATGCTATTGAATACAGTTTTGCTTCATGAGAGTCAGCTCTAGACACTAGAACTATAGGAACCTTTGCCCCCATTATTATCCCGGCAGAAAGGCTATTTGAGAAGTAGGTTAAGCTCTTGCCTATTCCATTTCCTGTTTCTATATTTGGAACTAAAATAATGTCTGCATCACCAGCTACTTCACTATTATAACCCTTAATCTTTGCTGCTTCTTCAGAAACTGCTAAATCAAGTGCTAATGGTCCTTCAACAATGACTCCATTATTAAATACACCATCATTGCACATTTTCTTTAATTCATCTCCATGAATTGTAGCATTCATCTTTGGATCTACTTTTTCTTTTGCAGCAATTGCTGCTACCTTTATTATCTTGTAATCTAGAGCCTCACAAACTCTTATTGCATTTTTGGTTATTTTAACCTTATCCTCTAAACTAGGTTCTAGATTCATACCCCCATCAGTTAAAAATAATAATTTATGATAAGTAGGTACTTCATATATCATGACATGACTTATTAAACTATCTGTTCTTAAACCATATTCTTTATTCAATACTTCCTTCAATAATATAGATGTGTCTATTAACCCTTTCATTATAAAATCAGCTTTACCACTGCTTACAAGTCTTACAGCTATTTCTGCAGCTTGGGCTAATTGATCTGCCTCTATTTTTTTATAGCCTTCAATAGAAACTCCTATCCTTGTTGCAATAGCTTCTGTTTTTTCAATGTTACCAATTAGTATAGGCTCCACAATTTCAAGTAAAGCGGCTTCATGAACAGCCTTTAACACTTCTTCATCTTCGCAGGCAGCGATAGCTAATCTCTTTCTTGCTTGTCCTTTAGCCTTTTCTATTAAATCATTTAGGTGTTTAAGCAAAGCATCTCCCCCTTTAGTTGTTTTCTTTTATATGAAATCGTTTTCCAAAGTTATTTTATCACATACTATGCATCAGTTCAAAATATTTACAAAACTTTAAATGATTTTCTATAAAAAAAGAATATAGCCTAAACCATATTCTTTATTCTCTCAAGTTCCGTTTTACAAGCAATTGTAATTTCATCTGTACTATTCAGTTTGTAAGCAGCATTTATGTCTTTTTCAGCATTCACAAAATCATTAATTTGTAAATACACCATCCCTCTATTACACATTATTTCATAGTCCTTAGGCTTCAACTCTATTGCTCTAGATAATTTGGATATTGCCTCCTCATATTCACCAAGAAAGGCTAAGCAAAGTCCAAGCTCATTTAATACATCTACTTGGTCTGGTACAAGCTCTAAAACATATTCAAACTCTGATTTAGCTTCTTCATACATGTTTAAATGTCTAAATCCTAATCCAATCATAAAAAGTAAATTCCACCAATCAACATATTTTTCCTTTAGTGGTAATAGCTTTTCTAATCCTGCCCTGGGGTTTCCTGTCAATATCTCATTATATCCTTCTTCATATATTATATCGTCCTGCATTGTTTCTAAATTCTCTCTTATTTCCTGTTGCATTTCATCGTCTTTTCCTAGTTGAAGATATTTTTCCCACATTAGTTTGCTTTTCATAAACTGCTTACTATTTCTATAGTGGTATCCTAGCTTGTAATAAGCTAAATCAAAATTCGAATCCATATCTATAACTTCTTCAATAATATTAGTAGAGGCATTTAAAAAAACGCTACCCATGTTTTCATTATTTGCTGAAAATAGTCTTCTAGCTTTTTCTTCTAAAGCAAGAGCATAATTATATTTCCCCATTAAATTATTATTGTTCATATAGTATGCAGCTCTAAGCCAAACCATACCTTCTTCAAAATCACTTTCGTTAATCTTTTTTAAGCCAATATATAAAATATAATCTTCTATTTTTTTATCATAATTATATAATATTTCTTTGTATTGATTACAGAACTCGAACTCTGGATCTGCTCCGATTAAGTATATCATTCCATTAATAAATGAAGAAACCTTAATCTCATCTTGTGCAGTTCCTTCCTTTATTTCATTAATTAGCTCATCAACTATTAATGGTAATGGTATTTCTGAGCCAATCGTATATTCATTAATATATACATATGAATTAGGCTTTATCTCAATGAAAGAAACATTATCAGCCTTTTTAACAAAATACTCCTTCAATACATTCATAATCTTCATCCACCCCTAGAATATAACATCTAAATTTATTTTAAGTTTATTTATATAAGTGCTGCATATATGCTCTTTTTCTTCTTGTACTGGTACTTAAAATATCAAATAAAATACCCCTATATATCATAATAAACGAGAACATTATTTGTCCTGCAATGTAAAGTAATATTCCTTTAATGGAAATACTATATAAAAATCCTGAACTAATAGCAAAAACATCTTTTATGACGTTACCAGTAACAATGTAAAATAAGCCTAGCATTATAACATTAGGCACAAACCATTCAATCCAATTTTCCTTAACAAATTCAAATGCATATAGCACAGTGTCCCAGGAAGAATAATGCTTCTGGTATATGCTTTCAGGTAGAGCGTTCATTAGTATAAGAACTAATAAGCTTATAATAAAGCCTATATTAACAGCAAGAGCTCCACTCATTGAAAAAATAATAGGTCCTATAATCCTATCAAATAAAAAGCTTGCAGCCCAGCCTATAAACAAAACACCATATATTTTCCACAAGTAAACTCTAAAGCCTTCTTTGAAGTCTTGTATAGTAACTCTTCCATATCTAATAATTTGATTAAGCAAATACAAATAATTTGATATCATCGCACTGGTTGCAATAAAGGATATTATTCCAGAAAAAAACCTTAAAATAGGTAATGTAAAAAGTAAGGACATTACTATCATTAACCCAATATTAAGCAGTGTATATACAAATCCTGTAAATACAATGACCCAATTTTTCAAAAATAGCTTTGAAGTTTTATTTATTGTGCTTTTATTAACTAAAAGCAAGTCTTGTAATATATTCAAATTAATCACTCTCCATATTAATAAAATCATCTGTTACATTGAAGGATTTACATCTGTTAAAAACCTTATTATCAAAATCATAAACAAATAGTATTATTGTTCTTGACGGACTAATAGAATTACTTTCAAAGTTACTATCTATAAATTTAAGTATATCATAATTAAACTCTTCAAAATGTACTTCATTTACTATTTTTTTAGGAGGAACATCCAAATAATCTGGTAAATATATTTGAAGATTTTCTAGGTTTTTTAAAAATTCATGTCTCATCTGCTTTAACTTATTAGTCTTTCTTGTATCTATGAATTCAGGTATAGTAGCTGTTTTAGTGTTATATAAATAATCAAATTTGACAATATTTCTAAACAATTCAACGTTTTCATTAACAACCTCATGATAGAATTCTAGTAATATTCTATACAAATCTACTCTACTATGAGCTTTGCTATCATGACACTTTCCTTCCCAATATTCTGCAAAAGATTCATAGAAATCAAAGGGTTGATCAAAATAGCTATTAATTACGTAATTTAAACTATTTTCAAAATAAAGTTCGTTTGCATATTTTTCAACTAAATCTTCAATAACCTTGAGTTTAAGCATTTCTATATATTTAATATATTTGCTTTGGAACACCTCATAAGGTGGTTTATCTAAGAATTTATAACCATATAATTCTTTTTTATTCCTTAGATCAGAGCCTTTTAAAAGCTTTAAAAAACCTAGCTGTAGCTTTTCTGGTCTTAGTAAATAAATATCATTAAAGGATTTTCTAAAGCTATCATAATCCTCATAGGGTAAGCCTGCAATTAAATCTAAATGCTGATGAATATTATTAAAGCTTTTTATCTTTTTTACTACTTCCATTAGCTTTTGGGTGTTTGTTTTTCTATCTATAGCTTCTAAGGTCTTAGGATTAGTTGATTGTACGCCTATCTCAAATTGGAATAAGCCTTCAGGAACAGCTTTTAAAAAATCTAATATTTCATCATCAAGTAAATGTGCTGTTACTTCGAAGTGAAAGTTTATATCTTCCACCTCCTGCTCCATAACAAATTTCATAATTTCTAAAGCATATTCCTTCTTTGCATTAAAAGTTCTATCTACAAATTTAACCTGCTTTACTTTTGCATTAATTAACTTTTGTAAATCTTCTTTTACTCTTTCAATGGAGAAAAACCTTACTCCTTTTATTGTTGATGAAAGACAAAATTTGCAATTAAAAGGGCAACCCCTTGAGCTTTCAAAGTATACTATTCTATTTTTGAAATCATTTAAATTATAATCAAAGGGAGATGGTATAACATCTAGGTTTTGTATAAGAGGTCTAGGCTCATTGATACAAATCTTTTCATTTTCTCTAAATATAAGACCTTTAATATCTTTCAGCGCATTTTCATTATTATTTAGAGTCAATAATAGCTCTTTAAAGGTTTCTTCTCCTTCACCATATATAATAAAATCAACAAACGGACTTTTCTTTAATATTTCTTCACCATCAAAAGAAACTTCTGGTCCTCCTAGAATAATTTTTATGTTTGGATTTGCAATCTTTAATACTTCTGATATTTGAAGTATGCTGCTAATATTCCATATATAACATGAAAAAGCTACTACATCTAGGTTCTTCTTAAAAATCTCTCCCGCAATATAGTCATTATTCTGATTTATAGTATACTCTTCTATCTGTATATCTGGAAAATCATTTCTAACAAAGCTTTTTAAATATCTAATTGAAAGTGATGTATGTATAAACTTTGAATTTAAAGTAGTTATGAGTATCTTCATTATTATACCTTCTTCCATATTCCGTATTTTAATATGATTTTCTATTCTAATATATTATACCAGAAAAACACAATATTAAAATTCAAACTCCATCTTTTAAAGCTCATTATTTTAGTTATAAAAGTATTTTAAAAAATTTGTAACTTAATGAAGGTTTTTATGCTTTTATATAGAATATTATTTTGAATACTACTTTATATTGTACTAGAGGAGGGAGAATATATAAAATGCAAGAATTCGAAAAAATATCAATTTCTGAAATATCAAAACAGGATATGTTAATAATATTAGAAGCTCTTGACTATACAGGAAAAAACACTAATATTGATGCATTTCTAAGGTTAAAGGATAATATTGTTAAGGAATTAAGCGAACTAGCAGATACTAGTGAAGAAGAATTTTTAAACTATTTAAATAGAGATTTGTAATATAAAAGTGGCCTCAAATAGCCACTTTTATTATGTATTCAGATGTTTTACAAACCTATATATGCCTGATCTAGTTCTTATAAAACATATTATAGAATTGCCATCATTTATCCTTCTAATAACTTGACTTTTTTTTAGTAAACTATGAAAAAACACATCTCCTTCCTTGTATTGAAAAATATCAGGTAAAACATATTTATCTATATAAAGGCTTTCTCCAGTAATTCTGCCTTTTCTTAGCTTAACTAAAAAACCACATAAATTTCTAATAAATTCTTCATCCTTAATAGAGGTACTATCACTAATATTTGATCTTAATCCTATAAGTCCACTGATAAAAAAGTTTGAATCATATCCCTCGCTTTTAGACTCACATAAAAAGCTTAAAGCTGCTTTCAATATTTTGTACTCAGTTTTATCGTATATTCTATTCAGCACATTTAATACTTCTATACGTTTTCTCTCAAAATCAATAGTATAATTTCCTTTATACTTATTTAATGGATGTTTAAAATATTCTGTGAAATTTTCTATAAATTCCTTCTGTGAAAAACACATGATTTCTTCTTTCATTTCATTAATTAAATCATCCACCTTAATATTTGGTGTGCTTACAAGAACAGATAATAGTTTAGCAAGAACTAAGCCTTCAATTAAAGAAGATATTCGCCCAGTTGTGTAAAGAATATTTTTTAAAACCTGATTCTTAACTAATTTCCAGTCCTCATTAGCAAATACTATAGGTGGTATTCTTGAATATATGCTATCATCAGAATATTCCCAGTAATGAGCCTCTTTTTTTAGTATACTCGCCAATAGACTTTGATTATCTCCGTGCCTATAATAATACCAAAGATTCAATTCTTCGTTAAACCTATCATAATCAATTACGGAGCCATGACTTGCATCTCTTGGTATCAGGCATTTAATAGTAATAATCATAATCTCTACCATGTATGTCCATTGATCTTTAGCATAGCCTGTAGTATTACTCCTGCTATTAGTATTTGCATATATCCTAACCTCTTCTTTACATCCATTTACTATGAACTTTTCGATATTGGCTTCAAGCATATAAACACTCCTCAAAATTGTATCTGATCAAGCTATATTATAGTATAACAGAAACCATGTTATTTAAAAAGTAAAAGCTAGCTCAAGAGCCAGCTTCTATTCAATATTTTTTTTGTTTGATTTTCTTAATATTAAAAATCCAGTCACTATTAGTACTATAGGGAAGAAAGAGTTTCTTAGCATTCTGATAGTAACTCTAATGGCTTCAGAATTTATATTCATTCGGTTAGTTATATATATTAACTGATCAAAGAACTCATTTAGCAATATCAATCCACCTACAACTAATAGCCCTACCCCAAGATGTCTTGAATTTATGTTCTTAAAGTCTACAGGAAATATTAAATCCTCATTGATTTCTTCACCTTGTTCTAGCTTCTTCCTTATGTGAAAGCAATCAAAAAAGCTATAAAACCAAATAACAATCGAAAAGAAAATCAAAAACTCTGATGAATAAAAAAAGTTTGCCAAAGCAATTATCCCGAAAAATGCCAGCATAAATTGAAGTCCTCTTTTCATTACTCCTAGATACATATGGCCTCCTCCAGGCATAAATGAAAATATTATAGACCAGAACTTGCTATACCTTTTATTAGGATTACTATAATTAGAGTCTATATTATCATTATGAAATTTACTTTCATATGCAGCATTTTTTATTATAGATAGACCTTTCTTTTTTGCACATTCAATGCAAATAACTCTTCCATTGTCATTTACTGCACAAGCCTTACACATGTTTATTCCACAATCGGAGCAAATAAAATTCGCTTCGAAATTTTTATGATATTCACAATTCATCTATATTACCTCCCTTATCTATTTACCATTACCATTGATATATACATCTGTTACATATTTTAAGCCTTGTGATAGCTTCGTAATTGGATCTGTCACAACTTGATTTATTTCAAAAGCACCTCTAAATATGCCTTTTGCTAAAATTATAGGATTATAATTTGAAAAATTGAGAAGGGAAATCATTATACCTGCTGCTACAAAGCTGGCACCAATATTTCTTAGAACCTTAGTGCTTCGCTTTTTAGAACTTTCAAAATGAATAATTTTATTCATAATTTTATCTGCTAAATCATCAGGAGCATTGATAAAGTGATTGTCTAAGGCATTAAATACAAAGCTCATATCCTCGTATTCTTGTCTACACTTAGAACACTTTTCTAAGTGCTTTTTTATATTATGCCTTTCAATATCACTTAATCTATTTTCAAAATATTCATCAACTTTTATTAAAGCTTGGTTGCATTCCATTTGTATCCACTCCTATCCTTTAGCTTAGTAAACTCTTCTTTCAATAATCTTCTAGCTCTATACAGCCTCGTTTCAACCGTTCTTTCTGAAAGACTTAATGTCTTTGAAATTTCTTCATATGACATATTGTTAAAATGGTACATTATAATCACGGTTTTATATATATCTGGTAGTCCTAATACTAGCTGGTGGATCTCTCTTTGACTTTCAGATTGAATATATATATCTTCTGGCAGGGAACTTTCATCTTTAAGTTCAATTTCAACAATTTCATCTTCATGGTTTACTATATTAGTGCTTAGATTTTTTATCTTACTATTTTTTCTTTTCCAATCTAGGCAAGTATTCATGGAGACTCTGTATATCCAAGTAGAAAGCTTACTTTCAAATCTAAAGCTACCAATCTCTTTATATATCTTAAGAAATATTTCTTGAGATAAGTCCTGTGCCTCATTATAATCATTAGTAAACTTATAAGCCATTCCGAACACTCTGTTCTTGAATAACTCAATTATCTCTGTAAAAACAGTGTAGTTCCCTGCTTTCAACTCACAGACTATGCGTTCTTCATTCAACTACTACCACCACCCTAAATCCTAGGAAACTAGTTAGAGTTAACATTTATGTTTCCATTTCTACTCCTAATATAGAATACAACATCATCACTGCCTATAAAATCATTTATACTCTGCTCTGTGATGCTTTCATTAACACTAAGTCCTAGTTTGTTTTTTATAACCCCAAACTCAGCTAATATATTAAATCTTCCCTTTTGTTCAGATGGAATCCAAATATTTATGTCTCCAAATTCATTCTCTATTTCTATGCCTTCTTCAATAATTTTATCTGTTTTAAAGGATATGTTACCATTTTTTAAAATTATTTTTACAAATTTATTAGCTTCTTTTACATCAATATTTCCAAACTTGTCGTATGAAACTACGTTTCCTTTAATACTTTCAATATTTATATTACCATTACCATTCTCTATATTTAAATCTCCATTTATATTTTTAGCATCTACATCTCCAAATTTGTTCTTTATCTTAACATTACTTCCAGTATTATCAACATATACATTGTTGTGCTGATTATCTATATTAACTTCGCCCTTAATCCTAAAGACTTTAATCCAGCCAAAGGAATTTACTATATCTATGCTACTTGATACATTTTCTACTTCTATATTACCATGGGCACATTCTATTGAAACATCTCCACTAATATTAGAAATACTAATTTGCCCAAAAGAATTATTTGCCTTAGTTTTTCCCGTTATGTCTGTCACTTTAATATTACCATGTTGATTGTATATTTCTACATCATTTTTTATATCACTTACAGTTATATTTCCAAATTTATTTTCTACATTTACTTTAATATGTTCTGGCATATATACACTATAATTAACTCTTATGTTGCCTGCTTTCTCTTTTTCATATTGAGAATCTAGATTAGTTACTACCTTTATACTCCCCCCTATATCTTCAGTTTGGATAATATTTTTTGACAATTTTTCTGCATATTCTTCATCATTATGACTAATGTCAACTTCTGCTATTATTTCAATATGCTCTCCTTCACCTGCTCTTATTTCTATATCACCAAAGCTATTAATTATCTCAAGTTGTTTTTTGTCATCTGCTTCAAAGTTAAAGTTATAGCTGTAGTTTGATTTTTGAGTATACTTCGGTGAACTTATTGAAAAGTTCCTTGCATTAAAGTGCTTAGCAAAAGAGAAAAATCCTAATCTATTATCAAGGCTAAAACTCGAATAAATTGATGTTATTACTATTATTATAGATAGCAATATGACACTAATAGCATCTATATGTGTTCTTACCTCATCATGCTGTTTAAAAATAATAATTTTAGTAATTATTATTTCTAAGCCAAATAAAATAATAATGCTAGGCCAAGCAATCGAAAAAGTCTCTTTCAAGTTTATTCCTATAAAATTTCTCATCAATAATAGTATGCCTATTGAAATAAATGTGATAGCAAGTGTTATAACTCCAATTCTCCTCTTATTCATATATAATTGCCTCCTCAATTTCAACTAAGAATATAGACGCTTGTAAAAGAATAATCCCTTCAAAAAAAACAAAAGATGCACTAAGCATCTTTTAAGAGTTATAATTTTTAAATGATTCTCTAAAAATAGTTGAGTATTCAAGTACTCTTTTAGAATAAGTACTCTCTGCAGGATTTCTTCTGCCGCTTCTTGAGACCATGTACTTCTTCAACCCGCCTTCTCCTCTATTGTATGCAGTAAGAGTCTTGTGGATATCTCCATTATTTCTTTCTCTTAATCCCTTTAAGAAGCTAGTGGATATGTTAACATTATACTTTGGTTCAAACAAATCCTGCGCTTTAAACTCAACTCCAATATTACTTGCAATCCATTTTGCTGTGCCTACTTTAAGTTGAGTAAGACCTATTTCTCCTTGCTTTCCAATTAGTCTAATGTTAAAATTGCTTTCTACCTTCATAAGTCCTAAAACTAAGAAAATATCTATCTCTTTTTCTTTACATATTTGAACTATGTATTCTGCTTCCTCATGAGATAGTTTAGTTAAATCTGAAATAAAGTGAATCAGATTATTTGATTCAATTATTTCTTCTCGCAAGAATTCCCTTGCAATATTTCCTTCTGCAACACTATTTATATCAATTATATTTGCTTCTTGATTTTGCATAATCCCATAAACAGTTGTACTAAATAAAATAGTTGCAGTGAGGACTATATATATTAAAATCCTTTTTTGCAACGTAAACACTCCTTTCATTTTTTGGCACAAGTGATATTATACAAATTATTCCTCACTATGTCAACACTGTTATATTTTATTAACATACCCAATGCTTCCACACTTAACCAAAAAACAAAAAGGACATCTAAATCTAGATGCCTTTAGGTACATGCTTACATTTTTTGTGGTGCTTCAATGCCTAATAGTGAAAGACCAACCTTTATAGTTGTAGCTGCACCGTAAACAAGCAACACTCTTGCCTTTTGAAGCTCTTTATCTTCTACAATTATTGGGCATTCATGATAAAACTTATTAAATGCCTGAGCAATATCAATTATATGTCTTGCAATAAATGAAGGTTCATTTTTTTCCATTGCTGCTATAATAGTATTTTGGAATGAATAAAGCAATCTAATAACATTTACAGCCTCATCATTTGTCAACAGAGAATAATCTACATCATTAGTTATATGGTATTCTGCTTTACCTAGGACACTGTTAGCCCTTGCATAAGTATATTGCACATAAGGCCCTGTCTCTCCTTCAAAGCTAAGCATTCTATCCCAGTTAAATACTATGTCTTTAATCTTACCATTGCTTAAATCATTGAATATAACAGCGCCAATCCCTACCATTTTTGCAACCTCATCTTTGTTTTCTAGATTAGGGTTCTTTTCTTCGATTATTTCCTTTGCTTTTTCTATAGATTTCATTAATAAATCATCTAATAAAATAACATTTCCCTTTCTTGTTTGAAGTCTCCCTTCCTCTGTACTTACTCTCCCAAAGGGAGCATGTTCCATTTGATTTGCCCAATCAAAGCCCATAAGCTCTATTACCTTCATCCATTGTGCAAAGTGAAGATTTTGAGAATAGTCGGTAATATATATGGATTTTGCAAAATTAAAGGTTTCCTTTCTATATATGGCTGCGGTAATATCTCTAGTAGCATATATAGTAGTTCCATCACTTTTAAGAATTATACAAGGTGGCATATTATACTCTTCTAGGTCTACTACATATGCTCCCTTACTCTCTACTAAAAGGTTCTTTTCTTTTAGCATATCTACTATTCTTTCCATTTTGCCTTCATAGAAGCTTTCTCCAGTATTGTAATCAAACTTTACATTTAATAAATCATATACTCTATTGAATTCTTCTAAGCTTAAATCAACAAATCTTTTCCAAATTTGTCTTGCTTCTTCATCGCCTTCTTCGAGTTTTTTAAACCAATATCTTCCCTCTTCTTCAAGTTCGGGAGCTTTCTCTGCTTCTTCATGAAACTTTACATACAGAGCTTGAAGAGATTTTATAGGCTCCTTTTTAATCTCCTCATCATCCCCCCATCTTTTATACGCAGAAATCATTTTTCCAAATTGTGTTCCCCAATCACCTAAATGATTTATTCCAATAGAATTATATCCTAAAAAGTTATAAATCTTATATAGAGAATTGCCTATTACTGTTGATCTTAAGTGACCAACATGAAAAGGCTTTGCAATATTTGGCGCAGAGTAGTCAAAAGTAACGTTCTGACCTTTCCCAATATTCGCTGAACCAAACATTTCTTTCTTCTGAAATACTTCCTCAAGTACAGTTTTCCCTAAAGCTTCTTTATTAATAAAAAAGTTCACATAGGCCCCAACATTTTCAATTTTTTCAAATAAATTCTTTTCTTTAATAGAATCTACTATTTCTTGAGCAATAATGTTAGGAGATTTTCTAAGCTCTTTTGCTAATCTAAAGCATGGCATAGCATAATCTCCAAGCTCATAATTTGGCGGAACCTCTAAAAGCTCTATTATGGTATCTTCATTTAAACTGCCAAAGTTTTTACTTACTAGTTTTCCTATTTCTTTTTTAAAATCAAGCATAATTTGCCTCCTTTTTAAATTTATAATGTTTGATAGAAATAACACATTCTTTATATCCTAAATCTACAAAGAATATAGATTGTTTATTAATACTCATAATGACCAGAAAAACTATCTATTTAAAATAAAAAAATCTCGCCTCAAGAAAGAGACGAGATATTTCCCGTGTTACCACTCTAATTGGTAAGCTTAATAAGCATACCCACTCAAGCCCATTAACGCTGGGTATCGGCACATCCTACTCATTTCAGATAGCTTCTCCGAGGCTCTCTTCAGATGTATCTATGTGTCAGCTCCCACCTTACCTGACTCGCTTGGACAATGACTACAGCTTACTTTCCTCATCTTTGAATTTAATTATTTAATGCTTTAAATGATAGCATATATTCCAATCAAATACAAGAGTAGTATTTTATTTATCAGGAATAAATTCACTGCTAAAAGAGAAATCCTTATCTAGCCTAACTCCATTTAGCTCCTTAATACTTTCTCCTTCTACTTTAATAACTACTTTTTCATTTTCAGGGAAAAATGTCAATGTGTTTACTATAGCATCCAGTGCCATTTGAGTTAAAGTTCCATCCTTAGGCATATTATCTATAAATGCTTTAGATAAATCTAGATAAACGGTACTACCCTCTTTTTCAAGTCCTAATATTTTTGTATCCTTAGGTACTGGTGATTCAAAACTTCCCTTATCATAGCCAAATAGCTTTTCTAATGCAATTTCTTCAATTCTTTTTTCATTAAGTATTGGATCATTTGATTTTATTTCAAATCTTTCTCCAAATAAATATGGAATATCCTTATGCTTTAAATAAACCGCATAATCAAGATATTTTACTTGATTAGTATCTTTACTTTCTTCTTGTTGCTCTGTTTCAATATTATTTTCGTCAGCAGATACAGCATCTCCATTTTCTTTGTTTTTGTTTTTAGAGCATCCAAATAAACTCAAAAATAATAGCATTAGAATAATAAAAATTGCTAAAACTCTTTTCATCTCTACACCCCCGTATTAGTTAAATATTTTTAATATTGTCTTCTTCTGTATATACTTTAATACCATTTTTCTCAAGGAGGTCAGCTGTTATCCCATTTCCTGATACTAATTTTTTCTTAAATGTACCATCGTAAACATATCCTTTTCCACATGATGGACTTCTTGCTTTTAATATTGCTTTTTTTACTTCAACAATTTTTGCGATTTTAAGTGTTTCCTCCGCGCCTTTTAAGAATTCCTTTGTATAATCCTTCCCTTCAATGCTTATTACTTTTTTATTGCCTTTTTCGTCAATAATAATCTCACAGGGTAGTCTTGGGGTTGTTAATCCCCCAAGTTGCTCTGGACAAACTAAGATGGCTTTTCCATCTTTAACTAATTTGACGATTTCCGAACTGAAATTGTTCCCTCCATCATATCTGCAATTAACACCTGCTAAACAAGCACTTATTATATACACTTTTATCATCCTTCAATAGCTTTAGAGTATGCTTATTTAATTTCAACAACAGTTACACCTGTTCCACCTTCACCATAGTTACCAAGCCTATAGGATTTTACATGCTTATGCCCTCTTAGAAGCTGACCTATTCCTTCCCTTAATATACCTGTACCCTTGCCATGTATTATATAAACAGTTTTTAGACCTGCAATATAAGCATCATCTAAGTATTTATCCACATCAAGCATTGCCTCATCTAAATTTTTTCCTCTCAAATCTAGTTCGTTTTTTATATTAGAAGCTTTAGTCCGAACAATTGATTTTACAGCTACTTTACTCTCTATTTTTTCTTCTTTTCTTGCTCTAGACAAAGTAGAAATATGGACACTAATTTTCATTATCCCTACCTGTACCATTACATTCCCCGATTCATCTGGCTGGTTTAAAACTATTCCTTCCTGATTTAGCCCTAGTAGTATTACATTTTCTCCTGGCTTTAAATTTTTTGGAGGTTTTGTATTCTTTTTAACTATAATATTTTCAGATAAGTCTCCCTCTATGGATTCAAGATTGGTTCTTATTTTATCTCTAGCTTCTTGTAATCTCTTATTCTTTTCCTTTTCTATTTCAGTAGAAATATTTCTTATTTCATTAATTATGCTTTCTGACTCTTCCTTTGCATCTTTTAATATTTTTCTTGCTTCTCTCTTGGCCTGTCTTATGGTTTCATCTCTCATATTTTCAAGTTTTTCTTTTTTCTCTAAAAGTTCACTTTTAAGTTTTTGTATTTCTTCCTTTAAACGCTGTGTTTCCTCCTTATTGTGCTCACTTTCTCTTCTGTCCCTCTCTATATTAGCTAATATGTCTTCAAACTCAATATTCTCCTTAGACACAAGCTCCTTTGCACTTTGGATAATGTAATCATTTAAACCTAATCTTTTAGATATTTCAAAAGCATTAGATTTACCTGGAACCCCAATTAAAAGCCTATAGGTTGGACTTAATGTTTCTACATCAAATTCTACAGAAGCATTTTCTACACCCTCTGTAGTTAATGCATATACTTTTAGCTCACTATAATGAGTTGTAGCAACAGTCCTCACATCTATTCTATGGAGATGATTCAGTATAGCCATAGCTAAGGCTGCTCCTTCGGTAGGGTCAGTTCCTGCTCCAAGCTCATCAAAAAGAACTAGACTATTGTCTTCTACATTCTTTAATATATCTACTATATTTGTCATATGAGATGAAAAAGTACTTAAACTTTGTTCAATACTTTGCTCATCACCTATATCAGCAAAAACGTTTTTAAATACAGCCATTTTTGTCCCATATTCTACAGGTATTTGTAGTCCCGATTGCACCATTAAAGTAAATAGACCTAGGGTTTTAAGTGTAACAGTTTTTCCACCTGTATTTGGTCCAGTAATGACTAAGGTATTAAATTTGTCTCCTATATATATATCCGTAGGTACTACCTTATCTACATTTAAAAGAGGATGTCTTCCTTTTTTAATGTTAATATATCCTTTCCCATTTAACTCTGGTTTTATGCCCTTCATATTTAAGGATAGCTTTCCTTTAGCAAATATAAAGTCAATTTGTGCTAGCTTTTTTTGGTTTTCTCTTATTCCATCACTAGCAGTTGCAACATTTTCTGTAAGCTCTGCTAATATTCTTTCAATTTCAGCTTTTTCTTTAAGCCTTAATTCTTTCAGTTCATTATTTAATTGAACTACAGCCATAGGTTCTATAAACAAAGTCGCCCCACTAGAAGATTGGTCATGTATAAGTCCAGGGAAGCTAGTCCTGTATTCCTGCTTTACAGGGACAACAAATCTATCCTCTCTAATGGTTATTATCCCATCCTGAAGCATTTTTTTATTAGAAGATGAGCTAATTATAGAATTTAGCTTGTTTCTTATAGAATCATTTTTTAAAATTATCTGTTTTCTTATACTTTTTAAAAGAGAACTGGCACTATCAGATATTTCTTCCTCGCTTATGATAGCATTAAATATTGCCTCTTCCACATCTCTATATGTGTTTAAATCATTAGTTAATCCTCCTAGCAATGGATAAGAGGATTCTCTATCGCCTTTGTCGTATCCTAAAAAGCCTTTTATTCTTCTTGCAGCACGTAATGTATCAGCAACCTTTAGCAGACCCCCTGGTGAGAGAACCGAACCTATTTCTGCTCTCTTTACCTCTGGTAACACATCGTGTATTCCGCCAAGGGGAGGATTTCCTCTTTTTATTAGAATACTTACTGCTTCATCAGTTTCCTTTTGAAAATATTCTACTTCTTCTAGGTCTATACTAGGTGATAAGTTACTAGCTATGTCCTTACCTAGACTAGACTCAGTCTTATTCACAAGCAATTGAATAATCTTTCCATATTCAAGTACTCTTAAAGTCTTTTCGTTCATTTTGTCCTCCCTATAGGCAATATAAAGCTTTATAACACTCCTCTAAAAAAGTGTCCTGTAGTATTGCCTGTTTTCATTTTAATATTTTCCAGTTTTTCCTTCATTTCATTCTTAAATATTCCATTCATTGCAATTTCATAATATAATTCCTGAATAAATCTTATATTTTCTTTTTCTATAGTAAAATCCAATCTCATCATATGGATACCAGCAGAAAATATTTTATCAATATATTCAGCAACTATTAAAGGCTGACTATTATAGATGACTGTTGATTTGCCTTTTCTCTTCATTTCAAAAGTCATGCCTTTTCTATCATATAAACCATATCCACTTCTAAGCTCACATGTATTACAATTATCATCATTCTCACAGCCTCTCACAAGAGACATAGGACAATGCTTTGTCGTCATCAGAGGTAAATGCCCATATCCAAGTACTTCATACTCTACATTATTAGTTTTACAGATATGAGCAATTTGACCTAGTTTTAGTTCAGGTGAAAGCATCAAGCTGCTTACGCCATTATCTATTAAAAGCTTTACTGTAGAGCTATTAAATATATTTAGCCCTATATCACAATGGATATTAGTATTATACCTGTCCTTGATAAATTTTAATGTACCTATATTAGATGAACTTATTCCATCTATTTGACTAGCTACATTGTCAAATAATTTATCAAGCTTACAAAACTCCATATTGTCAATAATTTTTTCTGTAGATAGATATACTTCTTTATTGTGTTTTTTTATTTCTTTTATACAAGCTTCTATATCTTCATTAAAATTCAAATAAACCCTATTTAGTTTATTAAGGTCTAGTTCCATAAATTGTGAAACATTGTCTACCTTCACGCTAATTTTTCTAAGGCTTTTTATTTCATTAATAGGATAATTAAAAATCTCATTAGCCCTTTCATTTATTTTTTCTCTATTTATTTCTAGTCTGTTATTAAAATTACCTCTTTTTTTATTTAATTCTTCTATTCCCTTTCTTCTTAGACCATTTAAAACACTAACCGGTATCATAGCTCCCTCTTCTAGATTCACATCTATGTTGTTTAAATAATAAGGAGTGTCTCCTAGCTTATTCATTTGATTTATTACCTTTTCTTTTTCTAGGACAACCTTTAAGCCCTTTTCAGCAGCTTCATTACTCTCGAGGCTTATGTAATGTTCATCTGTCCAAAGCATAAGTCTTACTGGTTCTCCTATACTAATCTCCACAGCCATATTGATTGGAAACCTTTTTAAAGTCTCTTTTTTAGTGTAGGTTTCTGCTGCCCTTATATTTAGTAATAAGTCAAAGGTTTTATAAACCTTGGCTCCAACCTCTGCTTTATTGGAGCTATTTAGTCTTATAGTGCTTCCAGCATCACTTGCATCTATGGTCTTATTCCCTAAAAGTATTTTATCTATTATTTGTCCATAGCTACTTCCGTCCTTATTTATTATTTCTATACCATCGCCCTTGCTTATAGGCTCCTGAAGCTTTATGGTAATAAGATCCCTCTCAAGCTTTACAACTTCTCCAATTAAAATTCCTCTATTATTTGGTTTGTCAAAGGATATGAAGTTTTTCCCATACTCATTGTTAATGTAACCTTTAGTAAATCCTCTATTGAACATTTGAGCTATGTCCTTATGTTCTCTTTCTGATAGTCTTTCATTGTGAATTCCTAATATCCTGTCTAGTTCCTTTCTATATCCATTTACTATAATAGCCACATACTCAGGCTTTTTCATTCTACCTTCTATCTTTAATGAAACTATTCCAGCATCTATAATGTCTTTCAAATGCTCAACTGTATTTAAATCCTTTGGACTTAAAAGATACTTTTCTTCATATTTAGGATTAATTATTTTATTATCCTTTTTACTGACTATTGAATAAGGCATCCTACAGGGTTGAGCACAGGTTCCTCTATTTCCACTTCTTCCACCAATTAAGCTACTCATTAAACATTGTCCTGAATAGGATACGCACAGTGCACCATGAATAAATGCCTCCAACTCTATATTAGTATTATCCTTTATATACCTTATATCTGTAGTTGACAATTCTCTGGCTAAAACTACCCTATTGAAACCTAGTTCCTCTAAGAACTGTACTCCTTTGTAGTTGTTAATAGACATCTGAGTACTACCGTGAACTTCAAAGTCCGGAAAAAGTTCTTTTATAATCCTTGCAAGTCCTAAATCCTGCACTATTACTGCGTCTACATCTATATTGTATAAAAATGTTAAATAATCGATTATCTCCTTTAATTCGTAGTCATCAAGCAGTATATTGGCTGTAACATATACTTTAACATTCCTTAAATGTGCATATTCTACCGCATTCTTTAAATCGTCATCTGTAAAATTAGAAGCATATTGTCTTGCATTAAATAATTTCCCACCAAGGTACACTGCATCCGCACCATTCTCAACTGCCGCATATAAGGATTCAACGCTACCAACTGGAGCTAATATCTCTATTTTATCTATCATTAGATCATCTCCCTGATTATTATCGAATAATTGAAACTCCACAAAAAATTAAGAGTAGAATACTAGTATTATAGCTATTTCTACTCTTATTATAATTTTGTTGCCTATTAACTTCAACTTATTTTGTTAAAGCAGAACTTTTATATTAATCCATGTCTAGCATTTTTAAAGCTTCTCTAAGCTCTTTTCTGATTTGAACCATCTCAACTTGGCTTTCAAAAAGCTTATTTTGAAGATCATCTATAGTCTTGTTGTTATTAATCACTTCTTCGTCCTTAAGCTTTAAATCCTCTTCCTGCTTTCTAATCATCCTATTTAGTTTTTCGATTTCTCTTTTTGATTGAAGCAGCTCATCTTTATAGCTATCACATTCACTTTTTACAGCCTGTAGCTTATTTTTGCTTTCTTCTAATTCAGACTTCATTTGTTCAAATTGATTTAATGGTTCAACTGTATTTTTCCTCAAATCATTTAAATCTTTAAGACTTTTTGTATATTTATCCCCAATATTAAATGCCGCTAAAATAGCAGCCATAGATTGACTTAATCTTTTATTTTTTTTAGTTATTTCTTTAATATTATCATCTACAAGCTTTGCTATACCTTTTATATATTCCTCTGATTCATTACCTACTACAGAGAATTCTTGACCACCTATATTAACTATAACCCTTTCCTTGTTCGTCATAGCTACACTCTCCTTTAAGAACATTGCTTATTTATTATTATTCTTCTTATTTATCTAATTTCCTTCTTATATATTAAAAAAGAGTGCAAAATAAAAGCAGAACTTTTCTGTTCGTTAAAAAAATGCACCGCAAAAAGTTAAATGTATGGTTTAACTTTTGAGATGCATTTTAGTTTTGTTCTTTTAGCTTCTTAGTGTGGCGTTTAGTTTTTCTTTTAGCTCTTCTACTATTTTATTGTGAACTTGTGATACATCATCGTCTGTTAGTGTTTTGTCATGGGATCTGTAGGTAATAGAATAGGCTACACTTTTCTTTCCTGCTTCTACCTGCCCACCCTTATATACGTCAAATAGCTTTACAGCTTCAACTAGCTTTTTCCCATTTTCCATTATTATCTTCTCTATTTCCTTCACCATAATATCTTCATTAAGGACTAATGCAATATCCCTAGTTACTGAAGGGTATTTTGGTAGTGGAGTATATTTTTTCTCTAGATTAGAGGCTAGAATCATTAGGTCGAAGCTAAGCTCTGCTACATAGACTCTCTCCTTCATTCCATAGTTTTCACTAACATCTGGGTGAACTTCCCCTATTATTCCTAATACATGATTTCCTAGTGTTATATTTGCTGTTCTGCCAGGATGAAATGTAGGGTCATTTTTTTCTCTAATATATTCGTAGTCTTTAATTCCTAGTTTGTCTAGTAGCAAATCTGCTACACCTTTTATTTTAAAGAAATCACTTTCTCCATACATTCCAATACAAAGAGTTCTATTTTCATAAGGTAAATCAGCAACAGGAAGTTCTTTTGGAATAAATGTATTTCCTATTTCATAAGTCCATGCCTTTTCTACTCCGTGCTTATAATTTCTAGTCAACACATCAAGAGTATTTCCTATGAGAGTAGTCCTCATGACACTATAATCTTCACCTAAAGGATTTCTTATTTCTACATACTTTCTCTTCATGCTTTCATCTGAGATATTTAACTTGTCATATTGCTTTGGACTTATGAATGAATAGGTTGTTATTTCGTTTAATCCTATTCCTGTTAATATATTTTTTGCTTTATCTTCAATCTGTCTCGGTATGGATTTTTCAGCCTTTACTAAAGTTCCTAGGATTGGCTGTGGGGTAATTCTATGGAGCCCATAAATTCTTCCTACTTCTTCTATTAGGTCTGCTTCTATTTCTAAATCCCTTCTAAAGGATGGTATCTCTACAACTATCCTATGATTTTCAAGCTTTGCTTTTAGTTCAAGAGCATTTAACATCCTTACCATTTCCATTGGTTCTATTGATGTTCCTAAAAGCTTATTTGCTTTTTCTGGAGATAGCTCCATTACACGCTCTTCTAATTTACCCTCATATATATCTATATGATTTTTCACTACAGTACCTGCGCCAATCTCTTCAATTAGCTGACAAACACGATTGCAGGCCATATCTACTAGGTTTGGATCAATATCCTTTTCAAATTTAGCTGATGCTTCCGTTCTTAGGCTTGTTTTCCTTGATGTCAGTCTAACACTTCTTCCATTAAAGTTAGCAGATTCAATAAGTATATTTTTTGTCTTTTCTGTAACTCCGCTATCTTCTCCTCCCATAACCCCTGCTATGCCTACAGGTTTCTTTTCATCTGCTATAACTAGCATTGTTGAATCTAAAGTTCTTTCTACGTCATCTAAAGTAATGATTTTTTCGCCTTCCTCTGCTCTTCTTATAATTATTTTTTTGCCTTCTAATACATCAAGATCAAAAGCATGTAGGGGCTGACCAACTTCCAGCATAACATAGTTTGTGATATCTACTATATTGTTTATGGGTCTTACTCCTGCTTCCATAAGTCTTCTTTGCATCCACATAGGTGATGGTTCTATTTTAATATCCTTTACAACTTTTGCGTAGTATCTCTTGCATAGGTCCTTATCCTGTACAGTTATTCCATTAACATAATCCTTAATATCATCTACTTCATTTTTTATCTCTATTTTAGGGTACTTCACAGCTTTACCTAGTGTTGCTGCTGTTTCCCTTGCCATACCAATGATGCTTAAACAATCTGAGCGATTTGGAGTTATTTCAAAATCTATTACCTCTCCATATAACCCTAGAGTTTCCTTTATATCTTGGCCTAAGGTATATTCTTTATCTAGTATAAATATGCCATCTTTGTTTTCCTTAGATACTACATTGTCATTTATACCTAGTTCCTGTGCTGAGCAAAGCATTCCACAGGACTCCACACCTCTAAGCTTACCTTTTTTTATTTTAACTCCTCCTGGAAGCTTCGCACCTACTAATGCAACAGGTATATAATCTCCTACTTTTATATTATCTGCTCCAGTTACTATTTGAACCTTTTCTTCACCTACATCTACTATGGTAACTACTAATTTATCTGCATCAGGATGCCTTTGGATTTCTAGAATTTTGCCTACTACTACATTTTCTATTCCACTATCTATACTATCTATGGAATCCACATGGGAACCTGACATAGTCAGTCTATCTGCAAGTTCTTTTGCATCTATATCTATATCTACATATTCCTTTAACCATTTTACAGGTACTAGCATATTCTAACATCTCCTTTCCTTAAAACTGATTTAAAAATCTCATGTCATTTTCAAATAAAAGTCTTATATTGTTAATGCCATACTTAACCATGGCAATTCTGTCTACACCTAGTCCAAATGCAAAACCACTGTAAATTTCAGGGTCTATTCCACAGTTTCTTAGAACATTTGGATGGACCATTCCACATCCAAGTAGTTCCATACTCCAACCTGTTCCATTACATGCTTCACAGCCTTTACCCATACATTTTAAGCATGACACGTCAACTTCAGCACTTGGCTCAGTAAAAGGAAAATAATGGGGTCTAAATCTGGTTTTCATTTGGCTTCCAAAAAGCTCTCTAATAAACATATCTATTGTATGCTTAAGATTAGCCATTGTAATATTTTTATCTACTACTAATCCCTCTAGCTGATGAAACATTGGTGAGTGAGTATCATCTACATCATCAAATCTAAAGGTTCTACCTGCAGATACTATTCTTAGCGGTGGCTTGTTTTCTTTCATTGTCCTTATCTGCACTGGCGATGTATGAGTTCTTAATAGGATGTCATCAGTTATATAAAAGGTATCTGACGGATCCCTTGAAGGATGATTTTCAGGAGAGTTCAATGCATCAAAGTTATTGTACACAGTTTCCACCTCTGGACCCTGTACTATGCTAAATCCCATGCTCATGAAAATATTTTCTAGCTCCTCCATTACTCCTATAAGTGGATGTCTGTGTCCTTTTTCTATTTGGGTTCCTGGCATGGAAATATCTAATATTTCTGCATTTAATTTTATATTTTTTGACTCTTCCTTAAGTTTCTCTTTAACTTTCTCAATGCCATTTTCTATTAATACCCTAACCTCATTTGCCACTTGACCAACTATAGGTCTTTCTTCACTAGATAAACTGCCCATCCCTCTTAAAACTTGGGTCAATTCACCTTTTTTACCTAGAAACTTAATCCTTAATTGTTCAAGCTCTTCAAGCTTATTTGTGTTTTCAAGCTCAAGCAAAGCCCTTTCTTTCATAATTTTTAATAATTCTCTCATTTTATGCACTCCCTTCCTGCTAAAAAGCTATTTTCTCAATTATTAACCTTTACAAAAATAAAAAAACCTCGTCACAAAGGGACGAAGTTTTCCGCGGTACCACCCTAATAATTTGATAATAAATCAAATCACTCACTATGTTAACGGTAAAAAACCGGCCTAAGTTTACTACTATTTCAACCTAGCAGTTCAAGAGGGAACTTCTGTATTTCTTCACATAAAAGTGCTTCCAGCCACGGCACCTTCTCTCTTTAAGCATTAAAATACATACTCTCTCTGTCATTACTTTTAGATATTAATTTGACAGTTCATAATAAGCTTCTTATATATTAGATAGGCGTTGACAGAGCCAGTAAGCTCAAACATTTTCCAGAAAAATTCTGCGTTAAACATATATAAAACACCTCTCTAAAGCTATTTACTAAGATTATAGCATGAGGTGTTAAAAATTTCAAGGAATATGAAAACTAAATTTTATGATTTTTTTGAAAATAAGCCCTCTGTCTTAAAGCCTCATACATTATTACCGATGAAGCTATAGCTGCATTTAGGGACTCTGCTTGCCCTGTCATCGGTATTTTAATAAGTGAATCGGAGGCTTCCATAACTTCTTCGGATACTCCAGATGCTTCATTGCCAATAACTAAGGAGAAGCTTGTATTAAAATCTATCTCATAGGAGTATTTTTTTGCAGCTAAGGATGTGGTGATTATTTTTATATTATAAGCCTTTAAATCTCTTATGGCTTCTTTTATGCAGCCATAATATATAATTGGAACATGAAAAATTGATCCCATAGTAGAGCGAATGGTCTTAGGATTAAATACATCTACACACCCTTCTGTAACTATAACTCCATTTGCACCAAATGCATCTGCTGTTCTTATTATGGTTCCCAAATTGCCAGGATCCTGAATTCTATCTAAAAGCACTAAAAAGTTGTTTTTTTCTAATAGAGCTTCCTTTATATCTTTTAAATGAAGCTTTACTACTGCTAATATGCCTTGTGGCTTTTCAGTATCAGATACTTCTTTAAAAAGTTTATCAGATATATAGTATATTTTATAATCTTTATAGCTTATTTCTTCAAGGAGCTGTTGTCCACCATTAGTACTCAATAGCATATCAGAATACACTAGGTATTCTACTCTTATACCAGATTTTATACAATCTTCAACTCCTCTAACTCCTTCAACAAAAAAGCTATTTTTTGCCCATCTGTCTTTTTTTCTGTGGAGAGATTTTATTTCTTTTATAATTGTATTTGAAGAACTAGTTATCATTTCACACATTCCTAAAACCTCAATCTGCCTTTTTTTCTAACTTACTTAAATCTTCATTGCTTCCAATTACTATTAGTACATCTCCAGGCTTTACAATATCATCAGCATAAGGAGAAATGTTTACACTATCATTTTGCTTTATAGCCATTACATTTATTCCATATTTGGCTGGTAGCCTAAGCTCCTTGAGTGTTTTGTTCTCCCATTCTTTAAGTGCAAAAATTTCTATTATACTATAATTAGGTGCCAATTCGATATAATCTAGAACGTTTGATGATACTAAGTTGTGTGCTACTCTCACACCCATATCTCTCTCAGGAAATACAACTCTGTCAGCACCTATTTTATATAGCACCTTTGCATGAACATCACTTTGTGCCTTTGCTATTACTGTCTTTACTCCCATTTCTTTTACAATAAGAGTTGCCATGATAGATGCTTGAATATCAGAGCCTATACTTATTACAGCAACATCAAAATTTCTTATACCTAAGGATTTTAATACATTTTCATCTTCTACATTAGCTTGTACTGCATAGGTAACTGATTCAGATATTTCCTGTACTTTTTCTTCATCATTATCAATTGCAAGCACATCATAGCCTTGACTATGCAATGTTCTGGCTACACTTGCTCCAAATCTTCCACATCCAATAACAACAAATTGCTTCATCCTCTCACCTTCCTAGCCTACTATTATTTTCCCTTCAGAGTATCTATAGTTTCCTTTATATTCATCTTGCTTTTTAGCCAATGCGAATCCTAAGGTTAAGGGTCCCAGCCTTCCTGCAAACATGGTAAATGTCAATATTATTTTACCAAGACTTGATAGATCAGGTGTAATGCCTCTTGTCAAGCCTACGGTGGCAAAGGCAGATGTTGTTTCAAACAATATATCTAAGAAAGTAGCATCTACTTCTGTTAAAGTCAATACCATAGTAACTAAAATTACTAAGAAAAGCCCTATACCTACTACTGCTAACGCCCTAAATATCAACTCATTAGGAATTCTCTTCTTAAATGCTTCAACATCAGTTTTACCTTTAAGTACTGTTATTATTGAAAGTATTATAACACCAAAGGTAGTTGTTTTTATACCTCCTGCTGTAGAGCTTGGGGAACCTCCTATAAACATTAATATTATCATCATGAATGTAGTAGCTTTAGAAATGCTTCCTATATCTATACTATTAAATCCAGCAGTCCTAGTTACAACAGATTGGAACATAGAAGCAATTATTTTTTCTAAAAAAGATAGATTCCCTAGGGTATCTGGATTCGTATATTCAACTATAAAGAAAAATATAAAGCCAGCAAGGAGCAATATTCCTGTGATAAATAAAACAAATTTAGTGTGAAGCGAGCATTTCTTTAGATTTTTATGAGTAGTTACATCAATATAAACAGTGTATCCTAATCCTCCAATAATAATGAGTATAGAAATAGTAATATTAACAATAAAGTCGCCTACAAAAGGCACTATGCTATTGCCGGTAATATCAAAGCCTGCATTGCAAAAGGCTGATATCGAGTGAAATATAGAAAACAAAATCCCTGTTTTGAAGCCGTATATAGGTATAAATCTTGTTGACAATAGTACTGCTCCAATAGCTTCTATAACTAAAGTAGATATTATCACGTATTTTGTGAGCTTTACTACGCCTTCTAACGAAAGTTGATTTAATCCTTCTTGTATCAATAGCCTACCTTTCAAAGTAATCCTTTTACCAAGAATCAGAGCCACTAATGTGGCCATGGTCATAAACCCTAAG
The DNA here is from genome assembly GCF_900107485.1 of Proteiniborus ethanoligenes. Taxonomy (NCBI): domain Bacteria; kingdom Bacillati; phylum Bacillota; class Clostridia; order Eubacteriales; genus Proteiniborus; species Proteiniborus ethanoligenes. The sequence goes on along the minus strand of NZ_FNQE01000032.1, from coordinate 9,347 downwards.
CCTCCCATTTGAATCAATAGGATAATTACTACCTTGCCAAATATAGACCAATGAGTAGCAGTGTTGACTACAACTAATCCTGTTACACATACAGCTGAAGAAGCAGTAAATAAAGAGTTAATAAACCCTATGCTTTTTCCATCTACTGAAGCTAATGGCAGGTTAAGAAGAGTAGCTCCTATAAGAATAAGTCCTCCAAAGCCTAAAGCCAAAACTTGTGCTGGATTTAATTTTGATTCAACAAATTTATTAATGAAATCTATGATTACCATCTCCTGCATTGTTAGATCTTTCTAATATATTTAATATTATACCATTTAAAGCTACTTCTTAAAACTTAATTTAATTATATATATTTAAGCAAAATAAAAAGCTCCGTAATCGGAACTTTTATTATTTATGCATTCTTTGCTACTTCTACCAATCTCGCAAAGCCTTGAGCATCGTGTATTGCCATTTCTGATAGCATTTTTCTATTTACTTCAATATTAGCCTTCTTTAGTCCATTAATAAATGTACTATAAGACATGCCATTTATTCTAGCCGCAGCGTTTATTCTTGTAATCCAAAGTTTTCTAAAATCTCTCTTTTTTAATTTACGACCTACATATGCGTATTGTAGAGACTTCATTACAGCTTGGTTAGCTGGTCTATATAGCTTGCTTTTTGCGCCATAATAGCCTTTTGCAGACTTTAATATTTTTCTATGTTTTTTCTTTGCATTTACTGCTCCTTTTACTCTAGCCATCTTTTCTCTCCTCCTTGTTCATCTAATTAGTATGGTAATAATGGGCTTATTCTTCTTGCATCACCAGGGCTTACCAATGTAGCTTTTCTCAATCTTCTAACTCTCTTTGGAGATTTTTTCCCTGTTAAGTGACTCTTATATGCTTTATATCTCTTAAGTTTTCCAGTACCTGTTTTCTTAAATCTTTTTGCTGCTCCTCTATGTGTTTTCATTTTTGGCATGATGTTTCCTCCTTCCAAGTAATTAGTTTTTGGGGTTCAAATGCATTACCATGTTTCTGCCTTCTAGCTTGGGTTGCTTATCTACAGTTCCATACTCAGAAATTAATTCTGAAAACTTATTAAGCACTTCCATTCCTTTTTCAGTATGCCCCATCTCTCTTCCTCTAAACCTTACTGTAACCTTCACCTTATCTTCATCCTTTAAGAAATCAATAGCTCTATTAGCTTTAACTTTTAGATCGTTAATTTCAATACTTGGTGTAAGCCTAATTTCTTTGACATTGATTACTTTTTGGTTTTTTCTTGCTTCTTTTTCTCTTTTGGCAAGCTCATACTTGTACTTACCATAGTCCATTATTCGGCATACTGGTGGAGTTGCTTGAGGCGCTATCATAACTAAATCTAGCTTTCTCTCATCTGCAATCTCCATAGCTTTTTTTGAAGACATAAGGCCAAGCTGTTCTCCATTTTCATCTATTAGCCTTATTTCCTTTTCCCTGATTTCCTCATTAATTTGAAGTTCTTTAATATTAAGACACCTCCTAAATTTTAAAAAATATTAAAAAAACAAAAACGGATAGTAAAACTATCCGCTATATTACACTACATAAAAAGCATATAAAACGCTGATTAAATCGTAAATATTAACCCTATAAGCCTTTGCTGTAAGGTGAGAAGCGGAAACTTCTACTTTGTTTTCATACTATTATATATCCTAGTTCATTATATTTTATTATCTAGCATTTGTCAAATATTTTTATAATTTTTCTTTAAAAATATAATATTTAAAATTATTTTTATGCTAATCAATTCTCTACCATAATAAGACGAACATAAATAATATATTTTATATTAGAGATTTTGTCAAATGATTTTTGATTTTTTAATTTTTATTATTTTGTAAGCTCATATATTGCTTTAGCATATATCTTTGTAATCTTTATCAAATGCTCTATAGACATATACTCATCTTTTTGATGTGCTACGTCCTCTTGACCTGGAAATCCTGGACCAAAAGCAACTGCGTTTTTCATAGATCTTGCATAGGTTCCTCCGCCTGTAGTTATGGGTTGGCTAGTGGTATCACCCGTTTCTTCCCTATATACCTTCATAAGTGTTTGAACTAAGGGGTTATCTAGGGGAACATATAAAGGGTCCATATAATTATCTATCTCCACCTCTATTCCCGTTCCAGCAAGAGCATCTATTATTCCATTGACTACTTTTTCTTTTGTTAATTTTACTGGATGCCTAATATCTAATGTTAGCTTAGCTTCTTCAGAATTAAGCTCTATCATGCCTACATTTAATGTTAGTTTCCCAGTTACATCGTCCTCAAGTCCACAGCCTATAGACTCTCCATTCACTTCTGCTCCAAGCTTTTCATTATACAATTTAATGAAGTTGTATGTTGAAAAGTTACTGTCCAACACTAGCTCTAAAAAAGACATGAGCTGGGATATAGCATTGACACCTGATTGTGGTGTGCTCCCATGAGCTGAAACTCCTTCCGAAATTACCACAACTCTTTCCTGATCTATTTCTATGCTTAAATTTGAGCTAGTATTAGCTTTTAACTCTTCATATTTATTTATAAAATCATCTATACTCTCATCTCTTATTTTAAGAATTGCTTTACAAGAATCTGGCACCATATTAGGTCTATTTCCACCCTTAATCTCTAAAACCTCTATGCCTCCACTGGATTTGTTTTCAAGTTTCTTTACTAGATTAAGGACTAGTATTCCTTTTTCGGCAAATATTACTGGAAAATCACTGTCTGGAGTAAATGCCATATCAGGAGCTTTCATCTTCCTAAAATAATGCTTCATACAGTCCCAATTAGTCTCCTCATTAGTACCAAATATTATCCTTATCTTTTTGCCAAGCTCTACTCCTAATTCCTTAACAGCCTTCATAGCAAACAAGGCAGCTATTGTTGGTCCTTTATCATCAGAGGCTCCTCTACCATATATTCTATCATTATGTATTTCTCCTCCGTATGGTGGATAGGTCCAGCCATCTCCCTCTGGTACCACATCTAAATGAACTAGAATTCCTAAAGTTTCGTCTCCTTGACCTATTTCTGCATGTCCTGCATATCCATCAAGATTTAATGTTTGAAATCCCATATCTTCTGAGAGCTTTAATACATACTCTAAAGCCTGGTTTACTTCTTCCCCAAAGGGTTTACCTGGCATACCTTGTTTCTCTGTGCTTTTAATCCTTATAAGCTCTTGAGTATGTTTTATTATGTCATTTTTATATTTTTCTACTAATTGGTTAATGTTCATGGAATTTCCTCCTTATAATTTTTATATAAAAGCTAATGACAAATTTATTTCTATTTTCATTAATTTTCTTTTTTTTATAGCCTTCTATATCTAATATTAACATAAACATTGGATAAAATAATAATAAACATAAAAACTTTTAGGTTAAAGCAGGTGATGAATATATTGAAGAAGAAAATAACATTTTTAATAATGATAGTTTGCTTCGCTTTTTCTAGTTTTTTAGTATATGACAAGTGTTTTTCAGGTATGAGTTTAAATAATGTTTCCAGTGGAGATAGGCTGTTTGTATGGACTATAACCCTAATAGTATTGATATATTATTTAAGGTTAGATTCTAAGCCGTCACTAGTACCTGCTTCTTTTAGTAGTGAAAAAAAGAAAACTGATGATATGTCTAGTGAAAATAATAAACCTAGTGTGTCCTTTAAGGATGTTGCAGGATTAGATGAAGTCAAAGAAGAGCTTAAGGAAATCATAGACTTCATTAACAATTCAGAAAAATACAATAAAATGGGAGCTAAAATTCCTAGAGGAGTATTATTTTATGGTCCTCCAGGTACGGGCAAAACTCTGCTAGCAAAAGCAGTAGCTGGAGAAACAAACTCTACCTTCTTATATGCAAGCGGCTCTGAATTTGTTGAAAAATATGTTGGAGTAGGAGCAAAAAGAGTTCGTACTCTGTTTGAAAAGGCTAAAAAGGATGCCCCTAGTATTGTATTTATAGATGAAATCGATGCTATTGGCTCTAAAAGAAATTCAGATAGTAATAATGAAAAGGATCAAACTTTAAATCAGCTTCTTGTTGAAATGGATGGATTCTATAGATCGCAAACAGTAATAGTTATAGGTGCTACTAACCGTCTAGATTTATTAGACGAAGCTCTTTTAAGACCTGGTAGATTTGATAGACACATATATGTAGGTAATCCTAATGTAAAGGCTAGAAAAGAAATATTTGGCGTTCATACTAAAGATAAACCATTAGATGCAAGTATAGACATAGAGGACTTAGCTAGAAAGACACATGGTTTTTCAGGTGCACAGCTAGCTAATATTGCAAACGAAGCAGCCATAATAGCCGTAAGGAATAAAAAGAAAGTAATAGATATAAATGATTTCAATTCTGCTATCGAAAGGGTAGTAGCAGGATTAGAGGTAAAGAATCCTTCTGTGTTAGAAAAAGAGAGAGTTATAGTAGCCAGCCACGAAGCAGGCCATGCATTAGTGGGTAAAATATTAAATGTCGATATGATTCAAAAAGTATCAATTGTACCTAGAGGTCAAGCATTAGGCTACGTTCTTAGAGTGCCTGATGAAGATAGATATCTACTAACTAAAGATGAGCTTTATAGTAAGATAAAGGTCCTACTTGCGGGAAGGGCTGCTGAATACGTTGTTTTCGGTGAAATAACTACAGGCGCAAAGGATGATCTCACAAAAGCAACAGAAATTGCCCAGGAAATGGTTTGTAGCTATGGAATGAGCTCTCTAGGGAATATATCTATAAAAGAACAGTATATGCAATACGCCTTTGCTAAGATTGATAGAGAAGTTAAGAAAATACTCAATAGCTGTTACGATGAAGCTTTGAAAATAGTCCAAGATAATAAAAGTATGCTAACAATAATATCTCAATACTTATTAGATAATGAGAATATGACTGGAGATGAGCTAGATTATATTTTTGAACAAAATAATCCTTCACATGTATTAGCTACCTAAGAAAAAAAGGCATACCATACAATGGTGTGCCTTTTTTATAAAAGAATTACTATTATTCCTTGCACTATGCCTATAAAAAATCCTAAGATACCTCCTAGAATTTCAATATGCTTTAATTCTTGTTTTGCAATAGAAACTATAATCTCCTCAATTCTTCTGATATCAAAAGAGTTAATTTTTTCTTCCACAATTTGAGATAGGCTTATATCTTTTGAAGCTTTTTCAATAGCTTTTTTAGAAAAATCCCTAATAATATCCTCCCCATCTCTCTCAATAAATTCATCAACATATGAATAAATCATATTTTTAAACATACTAGGTACAATTGCTGGGAGCTTGTCTCTTATAATTTCATTGATTTTATTTTTTAATGTATCTTTTATTTGAGACATATTATTTCCTTCTATAGCCTTGTCCAATATTTCATTCATGGATAACAGCTCATTTTCAATTACATCTCCAATACTTTTAGCCAATTCTTCTCTACGCTTTGGAATTAAACCTTGAATACTATAATTAAGCACAGGTATTTTAACTGGATAAAGTGGTCTAAACATTAGCTTAATAGCTATTAAATTTGTAAGCCACCCAATCAAAGCTCCGATTATGGCTAAGACTAAAACTTTTACTACAATCATAGCTTCACCTTCTAATAGAATTATGTGACTTATTATAGCATATTTTGTTTAAATATAAAACATATTATACCTCTTCTTCAAGCTCGAAATCAGTATCAAATTTAGCATTTTTTATATCTTCGTATATGGATATTATTTCTTCCTTGTACTGGTCTTCTGATTCTACATGACCCCAGCCCTTGTTTAATTGAAAAATTCCATCATAAACAATGCTATGATATGACTGAATTATATGAGGTATTTGTCTTTCTCTTAATATTTCCTCCATGAGCTTAGCCTCTACTTCATTGCTTAAAATAACAATCTTTTTATCCCTTGTCATATATAAGCACCCCTTTCTTTGTTGTTTATATAATTCTACTTTTTATTTTATTGTCCTCTATTTAGAGTGCAAAACACCCTTTCAAATTTAATATCCTTTGAAAGGGTGAGAAAGATCGCTTAAGCACAAGTCACAGCCTTCACATACAGTAACCTTGTTTTGGAAAATATTTTTAATTATATTTATTATATCATTGTTGTTTGAAATATTATCTATATGAATTACAATTTTTTTCGGTGCTATGGTTATTAGGGAACTAATAAGTAAATCATCATAATTTATATCTATTTCAGATAATTCTTGGCTTAATTCTTCTATGAGTTCATTATTTATTGCTAATCTTTTTTCATCAATCAGCTTGTATCTGCTATTTTTAAATATTATGTGAACTATTTCTCTTTTAGGCTCTTGAATATCTACAAAATACTGAAGAATTTTGATAAACTCCTTATATTCCTTTTCAGCAAAATAGTCCTCAATATTTTTATCTATAGCATCTTCTATGGCCTCTAAATAATATTTTAATCTAAAGTTTATGAATCCCTCCAGATTTATGGAGTCATTTTCTTCAAAAAATCCAATAACTGATTTTAAAACCCTAGCTCTTTTACTTATCTTGTAGGTTATTCCTTCTGTGTTAACAAATTCGTCCTTTTTTAGGTACTCTATTGTATTGGTTTTAATTTTATCTCTTTCTTCTTTATCAAAATAATAAAGATTGTAGCTTAATAATCTATCTATAATATTTTCCTGATATTTGTCAATAATAATATCAGCTATTCCTTCCGCTATACAATGCTTAAACATATCTTTTAAATCTCTGTTTTTTTTATTATTATTTTTATCTAGTCCATAATCAATAAGGTAAAAATCTCCACATTTACTTATACATTTTTCTATAATTAAATCTTCTTTTTCAAAGATATTTAAGTAGGGATTTAATATGTTATCTGCTTGAATCTTTGATGCAACTGTGAGTAATTTCATTAGTCTCACTCCTCTCTGATGTAATAGTAGTATATGTTTAATATAGATGTATATTCTTATATTTAAGATGTAATAATTGTATTAGAAAGTAATAATTGAGCCTATATCAACAATTTTGTGATTAGACAAAAAAATAGGCTTAACATTATATTTTTTCAAAAAATTAATTATTTCAATATAGTTTGGATGGTGACCTAGCTCTCCTGATATAAAAAGTTCATTCTTAGAAAACATACCTGTGGCTCCTCCAATAAAGCCATAGTTTAGTCCCGGCAAATCGATATTGCCTTCCTTGATAATAAGCACTTCTATACCATGTTTTATTAGCTCCTTATGTATAGATAAATCAGAAGTTATGACAGCAGTATTACTTACTATTGCTAAAGAGCATTTTGTATATCCTTGATTTACGTTGATAAAATCTACACCTTGTTTTTTTATATAATATTTCAGTTTTTCATCAGTGTACCTAGTGTTGTGAATGGCATATCTTGAAATCCTTGCTACATTATATGCAATGTTATCGGGATAGTTTCTATCTAGTTTTTTCTCTCCCTTGATTACTTCTATTCCATAAAAGGGCAATATGTCACTATAATAATCATATACATTAGGAGCAACTATTACTTTCCTAGGGGTAATAGGATGCATAATTATGTCTGGGTGATAAGATATAGAATCGTAAAGCTCTTCACATCTACATGTTTCTATTATTTTAAGTCCATGACCTATTAGATTATCTTTAATCTCCTCATCAGCTCTACCATCTATAACAGCTAAACTAGCCTTGTCTTCAGGGACAAAAGGATTAAAAAACATGAGTATTAGCTCCTTTCTTGTATGAGATTATTATCATATATACCACAAAATACCACAAAGATTTATAATTAACAAAAAAAGAAAAAAAGCCTTCTTTAAATTTTAAGAAGACTAAGAAAATATGTGTTTTGGAGGCGGCACCCAGATTTGAACTGGGGGTAAAGGATTTGCAGTCCTCTGCCTTACCACTTGGCTATGCCGCCATGGTGCCCAGAGGCGGAATCGAACCACCGACACGGGGATTTTCAGTCCCCTGCTCTACCTACTGAGCTATCTGGGCAAAGTCCTTCACAGGACAAATTTTAGTATATATTATTTTAAAAGCAATGTCAATAGGTAGAAGATAAGAAAGCTTCTTATTAAGATATTACTTCATTTAACAGTTTAATTAGCTCTTCTTTATTAAAGCTATACTTTTCATTACAGAAATGGCAAACTAGTTCTGCTTGACCATCTTCTTTGATTATCTTTTCTAGTTCATCTTTTCCTATGGCAATTAAAGCCTTCTCTATCCTTTCAACAGAACAATCGCAAGTAAGAGAAACGGGACTTTTATCTGTTATTTCCATATTAAAGTCACTACATACATAGTTTAAAATTTCTTCTGGAGTATAACCTTTTTCAATTAGTGAGGATACTGGCTCAACCTGGGACATTCTCCTTTCAAGCTTATCAAGAGCTTCTTCGGTTGCATCAGGTAATGCTTGTATTATATATCCCCCAGCAGCTTTAATTGATGTATCTTTATCTACAAGCACTCCTAATGCTACCGCTGACGGCTGTTGCTCAGAGTAAGCAAAATAATTAGTCAAGTCCTCAGCTATTTCGCCTGTTACAATATTTGATTGCCCTATATAAGGCTCCTTTAATCCAAAATCTCTTATTACAATAAGCTTTCCATTTCTGCCAACCGCAGTACCTACATCTAATTTACCTCTTTCATTTAATGGCAATTCCACATCGGGATTTCCAACATACCCTTTTACCTCTCCCCTACTATTCCCCACAGCTAAGATTGTATTTAAGGGGCCATCACCTTTAAATTGAATAGACACTATTTCTTTCTCATTCTTAAGCATAGTCCCCATGATAGCTGCTGCTGTTAAAGTTCTACCTAGAGCAGCTGATGCTGTAGGAGTTGTATTATGTATGTTTCTAGCCTCGTTAACTAAGTTTGTTGTAAGTGCCACAAAAACTCTAATATTCCCTTCCTTATCCATAGCTCTTATTACATAATCTTGCATAATAACCTTGTATGATATAGTCAAGGACTAAAATCATACTCTCCTTCCTTATTTATTTTAATTATCCGCTATAATCAAATTAGACACTGTGGACTTTTTATAATTACCTATAGCTTGACTATTAGATGGAGTGTATTGCCACTGTCTTATTTAAATCATTTATAGTTGGATAAGTTTTAAACTTTTATCTCCCGCAAGGCTATGAGAATAAGACTAGGTGGATCAAAACAGTTGTCAATTATTATAAAGGACGTGGTTCTATGATTTACGTTGGCATTGATATTGCCAAACTAAAGCACTTTGCCGCTGCTATGACCGCTGATGGTGAAGTCTTAATTCAACCTTTTGG
>NZ_FNQE01000031.1 GCF_900107485.1 Proteiniborus ethanoligenes | reverse complement strand
AATTTTGTATTTTTTACATATATCAGCTAATGATCCTTTTCCATCTAAGTAATCTCTTACAGCTATATTCTTAATTTCTTCTGAATAAAAAGAATTCTTAGAAGTACCTAATCCATCAACACCTAGTGCTTGAAAATTTCTAATCCATTCTCTTAAGGTGCTATTGTCAACGCCAATAAGTTTAGCAGTATTATTAATGGAGTCTATTCCATCTAAACATCTATGGACATATTCTAGTTTCTCATTTGTTGTAAATGCACCTTTTCTTCCCATAAAAAATACTCCTCCTTGTAGTGAACAGTTTTATTATTTTAACTGTCTACTACAAGGGGAGCATATCATTATAACTATATGGGGGATTTTTTATGAAACATAAGTTTATAATATTTTTAATATTAGTGCTAGTTGTTTTTTTAGTAAGCTGTAAGAACTATACAACAATACATAAAGATGATGCTAACTATCCTGCTATAAATCCAACACCTAAAGGCTCTAAAGTACAAATTGAGCTTTTTTTCCCTAATAAAAATAAAAGCACATTAGTTAAAGAAGTTAGAAATGTAAATAGTGAAAATGAAAAACCTGAAACTGTGGTTATTAATGAACTATTTAAAGGAACAAAGGACAGTAGTTTGGCTAATATAATTCCTGATGAAGCAAATATGATTTCAATTCATATTCAAAATTCTGTTATATATTTGAATTTGAACAAAGCATTCATAAATGAAAAAATAGATGAAAAAGAAGAAGCATTAATAATATATTCTATAGTTAACAGTTTAACATCATTGGAAAATATCCATAAGGTACAAATATTAATTCAAGGCAAAAGAACAGATAAATTTAATAAATATAAGCTTAATGAACCTATTGGTTTTAGTAATATAATTATAGATAATCCTTACGTTAGTCCAATATACGTTGTTAAAGAGCATTATAATTCCATAATTAATGGCAATTATCGAAGAATATATGAAATGGAATACTCACATATGAAAAATGATATAAGCTATAGTCAGTTCAAATTATACTATAAGACTGCATTTGTAGGATTGGAAAGCTTTCAAATAACTAACTATGAAATAACTAACTATGAAAGAGATATAATGTTAATATTCGATATAGATTTACATTTTGCTGATGGGAGTATACAGAGACAAAAAAACAAGAAAGTGCATTTGAAGTATAACGAAGATGAAGGAAGATTCGTCATAAGAACAGGCTTAGAAAATGATATATAAATCCCTCAATAGACATAGCTGATTTTTAAAAGTGTTTTTATGATTTTTCCTTGAATCAAAAATAATAGTATGTTATAATCAATTGATGTCAACAATTATAACATATTGGGAGTAGATGGGTGCTGGTGTGCCCTCTGGTCTTCAAAACCAGCGCGAGGGGTTAGGAGCCTCTTGGGTGGGTTCGATTCCCACATATTCCCGCCATATAAGTAATATCAAGGCTTTAATCAATTCACTATGTGAAATTGGTTAGGGCTTTTTTATTTATAAAATTCACTAAACCACCATGTCGATTACCTAATTTTTAAAAATAGGAGTTGAGTGATTGCAATGGTTAGCAAGACTGTGAAGTTCAAATCAAGACCACCAGTGTTGACGAACGATGAGGACAAGACCACCATGTTGTTAGAAGATTTCTTTAAAATACATGATAGCTTTATTAACTTTAAGGTATTGGAAGGACTAACACCTAGAACATTAGAAGACCATAAGTATTTTATGAAGTTTTTTAAGGATTATGTGGTATCGTCATGTTGGTCTATGGAAGACCAGCAGGTTGAAATTAATATATTTAGAGGGTATATTGCGGACATGATAACAGTAAAAGAATATGCTCCTTGTACTATTAATTTAAGAATAAGGCCATTAAAGTGTTATTTAAAATGGTTATATGATGAGGGATACATAAGCATCAATTATTCTAATAAAATAAAACTTGTAAGAGTCCCTCAAGATACTATTCAACCCTTATCAGATAAAAATGTAAAGAAACTATTAAAACAACCTAATAAAGAAACTTATGCAGGGTATAGAGACTTTGTACTAATGTTATTGATATTAGATTGTGGAATAAGAATAGGAGAAGCTCTACAGCTTAAAATTAATGATATTGATTATAAGCTAGGTTTAGTAAATATACAATCAGAGGTTAGTAAAACGAGGACTTTTAGGCAAATACCTATTAGTAATAAGGTAGCTAAATTATTAGAAGATTTGAGAACAATTTCAATAGATAATAATAGTGAATATTTATTTTTATCTACTTATGGTGGACCAATAAAACCTGATAATATAGCTTATAATTTTAGAAAATATGGTAGAGATGCTAAGATAGATGCTAAATGTACCCCTTATGTACTACGCCATACCTTTGCTACTAATGCAGTTAAAGAAAACATGGATATATTTACATTACAACGTATAATGGGTCATTCAGCTTTAGAAACCACAAGAAAGTACATTCAGCTTAATAATAAAGATTTAAAAAATAATCATAATCAAAAGGATTTTATATCAAAATATCTATAATAGAGCCTACTTTTAGGTTCTTTTTTTTGTAGTAAGGCTCTTTTACACGCAATAGAAATCATCTTTTAATACATTAGTACCAAAAGGTGATTTCTATTCAATGAGAACTAGGTTAAACATTTAACTCCCACCCGTTCATAAAAGTATACCCTAAATGGAAAAATGGTGAATTAACAGCTGTAAAGTTTATGGAAATAATTGATTTAAAGAAAAGTAGTTTTTATAAAATAATAAGAGAATATGAGCAAACTTTAAAATAGGGAATGTATATTATTTTTATAAAATACAGTATGGGGATAGAATAACTCCACCAATTATTATAATCATTTAGAATCCACTTATACTAAGATATTCCTTTTATTTTAATTTTAGGTTATACTTTATGTAATTAACACATTATGAGGAGGATTAAAATATGAAAAAATTAATGGGAATTTTGATAATTGGTTTAATCTTGTGTTTGTCATTAGGAGTATATGCAATGGATTTTAATGACCTTCCAAAAAATCATTGGGCTTATGAAAGTGTACAATGGGCAGTAGAAGTGGGATTAGTAAAAGGTTACACAGATGGTACTTATAGACCTAAGAATGAAATAACTGAGCAAGAGTTTGTTTCTATATTAGCTAGATTTACATATAAAGGGGATTTAACCCAGTTGGAAAGTCCATCAGGCTCCCATTGGGCAGAGGGATATTATAACTACCTAAGTGAGTATGGGTTAACATTAAAGGGTTATAATGATTTAAAAATGAGAAACATTACACTTAATCGTGGGGATATCGCAAGACTAGTAGCTCAAAAGAATGGGTTCAATTTAACAGAAAGACAAGCAATTTATTATATGTATGAAAATGATATATCTAATGGATTGCTAAGCGGTGAATTGACTTTTGAAAGTTATGGTGCTGATAAAGCAGTAAACAGGGAACAAATCCCAGCATTTTTCAAAAGATTAGCTGAAAAAGGGCATACAAAATTTATGGGTAAAACAAGTGAAGTAGTAGGAAATGAGATAGGCGGAATAGTAGGTGTTCCTCAAGATAAGACAGAAATAACAGATAAGATGTTTGATGATTTAGCTAAGGAAAAAGGAATTACTAATCCAACTAAACCATCTGGAACATTAAGTGGTAAGATAGCAAATGGTGATTTCAGTGGTGGAAAGAGTATTGCTGATAAACACGGTTTGAAATTTGCTGGTTTTGATTCAGGGTTTGAACTTAAAAATAAGGACGACAACAAAACAATTTTTGCATACGACCAAGGCTCTAGAGAAGGGTTGTTTTTAATAAGCATGGCTAACTACGATAAGCAAATGTTAACCGATACTTTAAAACTAACTGGGAAGTTTTCAGACAACGAAATAACAAAAGTAATAGAAATTATAGATAAAGAGCATTTTAAAAATAAGGTACCACAATTCTACGAAATCAGTAAAGATAAACTAGTAGAACCATCTGGGGGTATAACAGGAAAACTGAGATTACAGTTTGGGGTGAACAATTAGGCTCACCCCTAATTGTTGATAGGAGGAGAGAGTGTGAAACAACGCAGAATAATAAGTATAATACTTTTAGTAGTAATGATATTTGGTATGGTAACTTCGGTGTATGCAGAAGACATTACCGAAGAGACAGATTTTGAAAAGTTAAGAAATGCCTTAAAGAAATTAAACACAGACTTTAAAGATAAGAATGACGTAGATAATTATTTACACACCTACTTAGGGAGAGTATTTACATCTTGGCAAAGCGATAATGGTTTCCACTTAGATTATGATAAGTTAATAAAAGGTGACGGATTTTGGGTATATGGGAATGATAAAGACGTAACTACAGAAATGGGGCAGAACTATGACGCAAAAGGGAATCCAGTTTATTTAGGATTTACACGTGACGCGCGTATGATTCCTAACATAGCACATAGTGAAACAAAAATGTCATCGCCAAGGCCTATAGAAATAGACGAATACGCAGACCCCTCAAAACCATACGCTAGTAGAGTAAGGCCTTTTAGAACAGTGTATACCGACACTAGGGCAGTGGGTGAGTTGTAGCTCGAATAAAATTTATAAAAATAGAAAGAAACTTGAAAGCATGATAGAAGAAGTTTATACAAAGGTTCAAGGGGGTGAATCCCTTGACTAAAAAGGTAAAAAACATAGAACAAATTAGAGCAAAGCTTGATGTACACTCGACCTTAGAATATTTAGGAGTTGATACACAGGGACAAAAGATGATTTGTTGCCCCCTTCTTTAATAATAGGCTAATAAATAAAGAATTGGCTAGTATTTATGAAATAGGCTACGCTCCTTGGGATTACACAGATTTTTTAATATCTCTAGTAGAAAATAGTGATATTACCTTAGAGGAATTAATAGAGTTTAAATTGTTGGGTTCAAAAGATACAGACAACTTTACTAGAACTAATGTGTATTGTACTCTAAAAAATCGAATTACTATTCCTATCATTGAGAATGGTAGGATTGTAGGGATTATTGGTAGGGATATAGATGAAAATTCTATATCAAAATATATGAAGGTAGGTTATACGGACTATTGGAATGGTATTTTATGGCAAGATGGAGAGCGGTTAGATGGATATTTACAAGGTGATATTCTTCATATTATTGAAGGACAAATAGATGCCATAACTGTAAAACAATGTGGAATAGATAATATTTGGTCGGTAAATGGTGTTCATTCATTAACTCCAAGGGTAGTAGAAAAAATTAAAAAGATGAGTCCTGATAAAATTTATATCCACTTAGATTGGGATAGTACTGGTGAGAAGGCTGAAACTCAGTGGGCTGAGAAACTGGGGCATAGGTGTTACATTGTACCGTCCTTAAGTGGATTAACTGATAATGAAGGTAAAGAAAAAAGATATTAACAGGCTTTTTACCTTCTTATATGAGCAGGAAAAATCAGAGGATATTGATGATGAAACAGCTTTTAATAATGTGGTTGAGAAAGTACTAAAGAACCTAGAAAGTAGGGTAAATAGAGCTGAGAATTTAATCTCAATGGAATTTGATAAATGGGAAAATATAGAAGATGAGATTCTAAAAGCTGAGAGACTTGAAAAATTGGTTGAGGTAGCTTATAAACAATATAATGGAAATCCTGAGCTAATGGAAATGTTTTATGAAAAACAACTAAAAGCAAATGGAATAAGTAAAGGTAATTTTAATAAGTATACTAAAAAGCTTGAGAAAGAAGTGAGCTTGGTTCCTTATGAACATGGACAAGGGTTGGAAATTCCAGAGTGGGAAATCGTAGAAGGGGTTTTATACAAGTGTATTCCTTATATGTTAGATGGAGAATATGCCTATAAAAGGGTAGAAGTTACTACTACCGTTCCTGAAATTTCTAGGGTGTTTAAGAATGTTGATACTAATTTATCTGAATTGGAGATAACCTATAAGGATAAAAGGGGTATTTTTAGAAAAGAAGTATTAACTGATATAAGTACTAGAAAGGGGATTTTAGATGCATTAAAAGGTAGAGATTTTGATGCAGACGAGAGAAATATAGTTGATGTAATGGTTTATCTTAACTATCTTGATGTGGAGCTAGGTTCGAATGTTGAAATAGAACACATAACAGAATGACTCTTGATAAACTTGAAAAATCAATAGCGTTGCATACCCATATACCAATCTTTATAAATGATATTCATAATATGAGGAAGAATGTCACCAGTAAAATGTTATATTTTATAGAGAGTGGTAAAGGTGGAGGACGTGGTGGTGTAGGAAGAGGTTCTCAAAGTTCAAGGGATTTAAGAACAATCTTATATACTACAAGTGAAAGTCCTTTATTAAATGATGGGGCAAGCGAAAATAAAGGTGAGTTGGCTAGAGGATTTGAATTTCATGGAAGTCCATTAGAAGAAAAAAATATCAAATTGGCATTAAAAATTGAAAGTATGATAGAAAATAATTACGGTCATGCTGGTAGATTGTTTATTCAAAATTTATTAGATAGAAATAGTAAGGGAAATTTATAAAACAGGAGGATGAAAAATATGAAAAGATTATTTAGTTTAATGTTAGTTATGGTAATGCTACTAAGTGTAGGTACTGAGGTATTCGCAGCAAGTACGGGTTGGAAAGACCTAACTGTAAAAGACAGAGTAAGATATGAGAATGGAAATATAAATTTAAAAGAATTAGGAATAAATATAGAGGAAATTATAGGATTTGATATTCTAAAGGAAAATAAGAGAGATAAGGTACATTTCTCATTAGAAAAGGATAAAGTAGAGTTTGAAACAGAGTTAAAATTAAATACAGATTATAGATTAAGAGTAATAACCGAGAATGATAAAATAAATGTAAATTTTAAGACAGAGGATTTACCTGTTATAAAAGAAACTGGAGATGTAATAGTAGTTAAAGTTCCTGCAATGCCTGAAAAAGGATTTAAATGGCCTTACTACTTAAGAATACCATCAAATGAATATAAAGAGTTTAATAAAAGTATAAAAAGATATTTAATGGTAGATATGTTAAACACTGGAGCAAGAATTGAAGGTGGAGAGAGATTAACTAAATTTCACATGGAAGAAAATTTTCTGTTATCTGTGGGCGTAGCCGAGGGCACATATTCGCCGTTAATAATACCTATAATTCCGAGAACTAACACCTATTATAATAATATAGTAAATAACGTAGAAGACGAAAATATGGTTTATGAACATCAGTTAGATAGAGATTCATTATTACTAAAGGATTTAATGAAAGATAAAGTAATAGGTGAGCAGTTAAAGACAGGTTATAGTGACGGTGGATATAATATAAATGACTTCGTAGACATAGATAAGCAAGTACTAGCAATGATTGACCATGCGATAGCCTATTTAAATAAGTACGACCATAAAGTAGAAAATAAAGTTATGTGGAATGGGTTCTCTGCATCAGGTGAATTTGCAAATAGGTTTACATTACTTTACCCTCATAGAGTAAAGGTAATGGTTACAGGTGGTGCTATGGCGGGGACTATAATACCTCTTGAAACTTATAAAGGAGAGGAATTAATATACCCAATAGGAGTATCTGAATATGAGAAAATAACTGGCAGAAAATTCAACCTAGACGAACAAAACAAGGTAGCGAAATTAACTTATGTAGGTGAACTAGATACAAATGACCCATTAATGAGTAGTGATACGTATGGAAAGAAAGAAAGAGAATTAATAATAAAGTTATTCGGAAAAGAATTCAAAGCAAGAACTAAAAATACAGTAGAAGCATACAAATCAGCGGGTGGAAAAGGTGCATTTGTGTATGCAAAAGATACAGGTCACTGGGCATCGTACGAAATATTTGAATATATAATACAATTCGTTAAAGACAATAGAGATAGCGAAGACCCTGTGTATAAATTACCTGTGGGCGAGGAAATAAAGAAAGCATTAAAAGTAGAAATATACTAGAAAGAACCCTGAAAAGGGTTCTTTCCTTTATCACACATTTTGAACGCACATAATTAAGCACAGTGATATCATAGTACAGAGAGGGGTGGTGACGTGAAAAGATTTGAAATAATTTATGATTGTTACGACGAGGAATTTGGAATAAGTACTTTAAGGACATGGGCGGACACTTACGAAGAGGCTATAACCGATAAATATACAATACATGATATACCCAAACCATCTAGCAAATCATCAGTAGTTATGGGATTAGGTGTAAAGGGTTGGGTAGAGTGGAATTTAGAAAATCCTGACTCTGCACATTGTTTATTAGTAGGTGGAACAGGAAAATGATACAGAAATATTTGATGGTAAGGGTTCAGGTAAGGATGAGGGAAATGAGGGTGCTTATAAGGACTATGAAAATATATTAAGGGTTGGTAGAAGTGCTGGAATTCATTTACTTATTGCTTTACAAGACCCAAAAGCTGAAAGCATAGGTGGGAAATCCCTCTTAGGAACTGCTAGAAATTTATTTGATTATGTAATTTGTGGTAGAATATCTAGGGAAGAATATTCTACAATGGCGTTAGGTAAGGGTGATACTAGGGCATCTAAAATTAATAAGTTTGGTCGATTCTATATAAATGAAACATCGAAAGATGGTGCATATGAAATAGTTGCTCCATTTATAGATGCTAATGTAGTTGCATATTTAACAGAAAATACTCCATTCAACAAGTATAGTGATTATAAGATAGGTTCACCTAATACTATAGTAGAAGGAAAGGAAAATAATATTACAAAGGAGTTCATTGAAACAGATAATCAAAATTATGATATAAAAGAAAAAACTGCTGAGGATTATTTATAGAGCTTGGAAACAGGCTCTTTTGCTTGTTTTATTGATTGATGATTGTATATTTATTTGATATAATAAAAACAAGGTAAACCGACGTGATGAAAATTAATGAATTGATGTAACGCTTGATATTACTTGATTAGAGAGATTTGAAGCTTTAAGTGGTCTTCAAAACCAGCGTGAGGGGTTAGGAGCCTCTTGGGTGAGTTCGATTCTCACATACTCCCGCCATAGTGATTAAACAGCTTAGGCTGTTTTTTTATTTGAATCATGGAGAAAGATTATGGAGGAACGAAATTTGTTCTGGAATACTTATTGTTTTTCTGTTACTGCTCCATACTCATTAACCTCTATTAGTCACTAGATTTAGATTTTTTCAAAATAAATTCATTATACTTAGTAATAGCAGCATTTAATATTTGACTTGTAGCTATTATATCAGGATCTTGTAAATTGCCTTCTTTTTTTTCAATTAGCTTTATTAAGTTTTCTCTAAGCACTTCTATATCACTTAACAAATTATTCAATTCTGACATATATAATCACACCTCCATAAGAAGTTTACCTTAAAATAAATTATTTATGCATAATTATATATTTTCTATTGCAAACAAATACACAAAATTTATCTATCTAAATACAATGATTGTGAGAGGTGAAATATATGATTATATATAAAAAAGATATAAATAATTCCTGCTGTAAAATTGATCCCTTGAGATTGGCCTTAATAGGCGCTTTCCTAACTTTAGTTGGTGATTTTTTAGCATTTTTAGCAGCATTTGCTGATATGCAAGAGGCTTGTCAAAACACAAATTTGTCTTCAGAAAATATAATTAATAAAGTCTATGCAGAAAACAAGATAAAGGATTTAGAAAAGGAAATAAGTATCTTGAAGAAGCAGATTAATTATACTGACAGTTAGAGCAACTAATGAGTAAGTAGCATATTACATTATAGTTCAATAGCACTAAAACAAATACAATTCTTTAAGGATGCTATATTAATTTATGGTTTTTTATTATTTTATTCTAATTCTTTCATTTAATTAACAAAAGAAAACAATAGTACTTCTTTATTTTTTCTTCATTCATTGATATAATTATAAGAGTTGAATAAGTACTGCCCAATAGTTTATTGTTTTGTACTGTCTTTTGAAAGGAGTTTAGATATGAAGGATCATAAAAATGTGATGGTATGCGTAACCCAACAAAAAACCTGTAAAAGGCTTATAATGGGCGGCTATAATGAGATTAATGAAGGAGACAATTTGTATATTATCCATGTTGTAAGTGAAAACGATAATTTCTTATACAATTCAAATGACGGAGAAGCATTGGAATATCTATTTGATGCATCAAAAAAGGTTGGTGCAGATCTTACTGTAATTAGATCAAAAGATGTCATAAAAGCTATTTCTGATTTTGCAATAAAGAATAATATTACACATATCATAATGGGTTCCTCTCCTAGCGATAAAGATATTGAGAATAGCAACATAACCCGAGTACTTAAGGAAATGTTACCAAAAGCTAAGTTTATCATAATATAGTATATAGCATTAATACAGAATTAAAAACACTCCTAATGGGAAATATATAATATAACCGAAGGGAGTGTTTTTTTTGAATAAAAGAATTAATTTACTTGTTTTTAGTGGTGATTATGACAAGGCGTTAGCTGCTTTAATTCTTGCAAATGGAGCTAAAGAATTAAATATGGATGTTACTATATTTTTTGCTTTCTGGGGTTTGCTAATACTAAGAGATGAAAATAAAAGTGCTTTAAAGAGGAAATCTTTTTTCGAGAGAATGTTCAGCCTATTCACTCCAAAGGGAGTTGAAAACTTGACACTATCTAGAATGAACATGGGGGGCATAGGACAAAAAATGCTTAAGAAAATGATGCAAGACAAGAATAAGCCTATGCTAAAAGATTTTTTAGATGGAGCTAGAAAAAAAGGAGTAAAATTTTACGGATGCAAATTATCCCAAGAGGTAATGGGCTTTAGTAAGGAAGAGCTTATACCAGAAGTAGAAATAATTGATGTATATGAATATCTAAAAGATGCATTAGAATCAGAAATTCAGCTTTTTATATAAAATACTTTTCGTGTTATTTGTCGAAATCATGTGACACTTTATGCTAAAAATGATAAAATGTATTCAAATAGGTCGAAAGGAAGATTTTATGCCAGACTTGTATTTTGAATATATCGAATCTTTAAATGTTTTTCATAGTAATGACTTTCAAGATATATATATTTGTAAGCATGTAGAGAAAGAAGCATATTATCTTTTAAATTCCATTAGGGACAAGGACATATTTTGTGGTGTGGATTTTATCGAACTTAAAAATAATATTTCAGCTATAGTGGAAATTCAAGAAACAGACGAAGCTATTCTTATTCTTACTGAGTATTATTCTAATGAACAATTATCTAATTATATAAAAAATGACAATATGACTCTATCTAAACAAGTAAACAATATCACTTTTCTTATGGATGCTTTAATTAAACTAAAAACTATAACATATAGCTTTATAGCTTCTTTATTTAATCATAATAATCTAACTATAGATGAAAATGGAGATTTAAAATTTACAGGACTATTATTATTGACTCCCCTTGTAATGAGTGCAAGTAGGGAAGATGCATTGTACTCTATTGCAAATACTATACATATGATTTTTACTGGCGATGAAATGATTGATGAAAACATATCAAAAAATATTCCTCCTGATATATCTAAAATCATTTTAAATTGCTTAAAGGGAAACTATTTTAGAATGATAGATTTAGTTATTGACTTTAAATCTTCTAATATATATAAGCTGATAAATCCAGAGAAAGAGGATACTAAAAAAGTAACACAAATGAGAAAAAGCATGGCTAAAAAAAGAATTACCTATAATGTTAAGACTAAAGGCCTAATAGCTATGTTATTACTTATTCCATTGATAGCTTTGGGAGCTAGAGCCATATTGAAGGATAGGAAGCCTGTAGGTACTATACCCTCTGACCTGCAAGCAGAAGATACATTTGACAAGGATGAAGGGAGCATAAAAGAAGATGAGGTAGCTAATGAAATTATCGATGTAGTATCAGAGGAGGATAATGATTATGTCTTTATTGAAGGAGATGAGGTAATGGACATGTTCTTTAATAAAGAAATTATGCATTTAAATGAAAAAGAAACTGCGGTGATAGATGTTTCAAGATATCATAGGGGAACTTATTCATTAAAAGTCTTCAATGATAATAATGAAAAGGCCTCTTACTTAATTGGATACATAGATTTGGAAGATAATAATTTTGATTATGTAAAGGATAGAACAATCAACTTATCACTTTGGCTATATTCAGAAGAGTCTATAGATTGCTCTGTAACCTTAAAGCTAGGAACAAAAGAAAAATTGCTTTATCAAGCAACTAAAAAGGAAAAAGCTATTGCAAATACATGGACGTTGCATAACATTGAGGTAAAAACAAGTAATTGCGAATATATAAAGATTTATCTGAATGTAAACCCAAAGGATATCGTTTGGGTAGATACATTAAGTATAGATATACTAAAATAGGATGACATTTAGCTCATCCTTTTTATAATTTTAATACAATATATCCAAATATTTTTAAAAGGATATGATTAAAAAAAATAGAATATAATCCATTAGGTTTAAAAGATGAGGTGATATAAGTGAAGATTAGATTTATATTAGGTAGAGCAGGTTCAGGCAAGACTCATCGTATATTAGATGAGGTTGAATATAGACTTAAAGAAAAGAGTAATCATAGACTCATCCTTATTGTTCCAGAGCAGTTTACATTACAGGCTGAGGCTGATTTAATATTTAAGAAAAATCTTGAGGGAATTATGAGAGTTGAAGTACTTAGCTTTCAAAGGCTAGGTCACAAGATACTCAATGAAACGGGAGGTATAAAAAAGCCTGTTATAAATGAACTAGGTAAAATAATGGTTCTGAGAAAAATATTTGAAGAAAACGCTAAAGACTTGACAGTATTTAGCAAGGCATCTGGCCAGGATGGATTTTTATCAAGCTTTAGCCAATTAATATCTGAGCTTAAGAAAGATGATATTTCATTGAATCTAATTAGAGAGAAGGCAGATGCTATCCCCTGTGATAACATGTTAAAAAGAAAGCTAGAGGATATTCACCTCATATACCATAAGTTCAGCGAATATATGAAGGGGAGATATACTGATGATGAGGATAAAATGAATCTAGTAATAGAAAAACTAGATGATTCAAGCTATTTTGATGATGCTGAAATATGGGTGGATGGTTTTAATGGATTTTCAGCATTAGAATATAAAATATTAGAAAAGCTTATGCTAAAAAGTCAAAAGCTAAACATTGCTCTTACTCTAGATATTGTAAACCCTAGAGATTCAAGCTTGTTTAGCCCTACAGATACTACATATCAAAGGCTAAGAAATATGGCTCAAGAAAATGGTGTAGAAGAAAGAAAGACTATATTAGATAATAAGGAATCATATAAAAATGTTGAGATTAGACATATTGAAAATGAACTTTTTTCATATCCATATAAGAGATATGAAAAAAACACAGAAAGAGTAAAAGTTTTTTACAGCATGAATCAATACAATGAAATGGAAAATGTAGCATCTCAGATAGTATCACTTGCAAGGGATAAGGATTATAGATGGAGAGATATGGCTGTAGTATGTAATCAAATAGACATTTATTCACCTACAATCAAAAGAGTTTTTAGTGAATATGGAATACCATATTTTATAGACGAAAAAAGAAGTATAATGAACAATCCGATAGTTAAATTCATAATTTCCGGTCTTGAAATTATATCAAGGAATTTTAGATATGAAGATGTTTTTAGATTTATTAAAACAGGCTTTAGCAATTTAAATAAGAATGAATATGAAAGATTAGAAAATTATGTACTTAGATTCGGCATATTTGGTGATAAATGGCTTGAAGATTTCAGCTATGAAGGAGAAAATCTAGAAGAAATCAATGAAATACGAGAAAAATTTACTGAGCATATTATAAAATTTAAGAGAAGAATTAAAAATAAAAACTCAATTGATGATTTAACAAAGTATTTGTTTGAATTTTTAACCCATATGAATATTGAGGAAAAACTAAATAAATTAATAGATAAGCAAAAGGAAAAAGGATACCTTGAGCTTGTAAACGAAAACACTCAAATTTGGAATATAGTAATGGAAGTTTTAGATCAATTAGTAGAAATATTAGGGGATAATAAAGTAACAATAAAAGAATACATTAAAATATTAGAATCAGGACTTTCAGAGTACCAAATAGGAATAATACCGCCTACAATGGATCAAGTGCTAATAGGGAATCTAGATAGATCTAGAAGCCATGATATAAAAGCACTGTTTGTAGTAGGTGTGAATGATGGAATACTCCCATCTTCTGTAGGAGAAGAGGGTTTATTATTAGATGAAGAGAAAACAGAAATGAAAAGTCTAGGGTTAAATATCTCTTCTGATAGTGAAAGTAAAGCACGTGAGGAGGAGTTTTCTATATATACCTCCTTTACAAAGCCTAGCGAATATTTATTTATTAGCTATGCATTAGGAGATAGTGAGGGTAAGACCCTAAGGCCTTCAATGATAGTAGATAGATTAAAGAAAGTATATCCCAATTTAACTATAGATAGTGATGTGGTTAAGGATGAAGAAAAGGAGCTAAAATTAATAGCTACACCTATATCTACATTTAAATATCTAGTAGAAAATTTAAGAAATAAATTAGATGGAAACAAAATTGAAAAAATTTGGTGGGAGGTTTATGACTGGTATTATAATGAAGAGAAATGGAGAGAAAAGCTTAATCTAGCCATTGAGGGACTATTTCATAACAATCAACAAGAGAGTATAGAAGAAGGATATTCTAGACAGATTTATCAGTTCCCATTTAGATCAAGTATTTCAAGATTAGAAACCTATGTAAACTGTCCATATTCTCATTTTATTAAATATGGCTTAAAGCCTGAGGAAAGAAAGATTTATGAGATTAAAAACCCTGACGTAGGTATGCTATATCATAATTCTATAGAGGAGTTTTCAAAGGAGCTTTCAATAGAGAAATTAAGTTGGGATCAGCTCAGCAGAGAAAAATCAGATGAGATTGTTGAAAAAGTATTAGATAAGATGATAGATGAGTTCCAGCATGGTGTACTCTTAAGCACTCATAGATATAAATATATGATCAACAGGCTTAAAAGAATAAGCAAAAGAGCATTGTGGACAATAACAGAGCATATAAGAAGTGGAGATTTCACGCCAATTCAGCATGAGGTTAGCTTTGGAGAAGGGCCTGACAGTAAAATCCCTCCTATTATCATAAACCTTCCTAATGGCGAGGAAATAAGACTAGAAGGGAGAATTGATAGAGTAGATATTTTAGAAGGAGAAGAAGGAAGCTATGTAAAGATAATTGACTACAAATCAGGAACAAAGGCCTTTAACCTTTCTGATGCTTATTATGGTCTTCAAATCCAGCTCTTAGTCTATGCAGATGCAATTATTTCAAATGGAGATAAGCTGATTAAAAACCAGGTTTATCCTGCAGGAGTATTTTATTTTAGAATAGATGACCCAATGATAGAGTCTGATGAAGAGGATTTAGAAGCTATAGAAAAGGAAATAGCTAAAAAGCTTAAGCTAGATGGGATAATATTGAAGGATATAAATATAGTAAAATCAATGGATAGAAACATTGAAGAAATGAATTCATCATCCATTATACCTGTAAGCATTAAAAAAGATGGTGAATTCTCCAAAAACTCTTCAGTTATAGATAAAGAGGATCTAGACAACCTTATTAAGCATGTTAAGGGATTAATAGCTAAAATTGCAGAAGAAATATTAAAAGGTAAAATAAGAATAGAGCCTTGTAAGGTAGATAAATATGTATCTTGTACATATTGTGAATTTTCATCTATATGCCAATTTGAAACAAGCTTTGAGGACAATAAATATAGAAATATTAAAAAATTAAAGGATGAGGATGTAATATTAAAGCTAAAGGAAAAGACTGGAGGTGAGGATTAGATGCCAAAATGGACTGATGCACAAATTGATGCTATAAAATCAAGAGGACAAAATCTGCTAGTATCAGCTGCTGCTGGCTCTGGCAAGACAGCTGTCCTAGTAGAGAGAATAATTAGATTAGTCATTGAAGACATGGTAGATATAGACAAGCTTCTAATAGTAACCTTTACTAATGCTGCTGCAGGTGAAATGAGAGAAAGAATATTATCAGCACTAATGGAAGCAGCGGAAAATGGTGGAGAAAATGAGGAAATGATAAGAAGGCAAATAACACTTCTTAACAAATCACATATTACTACAGTGCATTCTTTTTGTATAAATGTACTACGAAGACATTTTCACCTTATAGGCATTGATCCTACTTTTAAAATAGGAGAAACTACAGAGCTTCAAATTATGATACAAGATTCTTTAGAAGAGCTTTTAGAAACAGAGTACGAAAAAGGTCATGAAAGCTTTATAAATCTGGTTGAGAGCTTTGGAGGTAATAAAAATGATGCAAAGCTTGAAGACTTGATACTTAAAATATACTATTTTATACAAAGTAAACCTTATCCAGAAGAATGGTTAAAGGATATGGTACAAATGTTTAATATGACAGAGGATGAGCTAGAAGATAGTATATGGATGGAAACTATAAAAGACAGTATAATAATCGATTTAAGTGGGGCGAAGGAATTAATTAATGGATCAATAAAAGCTTGTAACAAGGCAAATGGACCTACTGTTTACTTAGAAGCACTAGAAAATGATTTACAAAACATAAAGAGCTTGGAAGAATGCTTAAAGAAACATGGAATATCTGTTTTCAACGAAAGATTAGAAGGTATTACACATGACAGGCTTAAAAGAGTGCCAAAAGATGTAAACGAAGAACTTAAGGACGAAGTACAAAAGCTAAGGAATAGTTATAAGGATATTATAGATAAATCATTGAAAAAAGAGATTTTAGGTAAAAGTATGGATAGATACTTATCTGAGATAAATGATTTATATCCTATGATGGAGTATCTATATAATTTAATAGCTGAATTTTCTAGAATGTATTCCAACAAAAAACTAGAAAAAGGTATTATTGACTTTAATGATTTAGAGCATTATGCTTTAAAAATTTTAGAAAATGAAGAAGTTAGATTAGAATATAGAAACAAATTTGAGTATATATTTGTTGATGAATATCAAGACAGTAATATTGTTCAAGAAACTATAGTAAACAGAATAAAACGAGAGAACAATCTTTTCTTTGTTGGAGATGTTAAGCAGAGTATATATAGATTTAGACTGGCAGATCCTACACTTTTTTTAGAAAAATATAACACATATATAAAAGAGGAGTCAGGCTTAAATAAAAGAATAGATTTGTCTCAAAACTTTAGAAGCAGAAAAGAAATATTAGATGGGGTTAATTATGTATTTAAAAATATAATGTCAGAAGAGCTTGGAGAGCTTAAATATGATGAAGAAGCTTTCTTATATGAAGGTGCAAAGTATGAAAACCATAATGATGGAACTACTCCTATAGAGATTGACATTATAGAGAAAAAAACTAATGGCATAGAAGATTTAGATGAAGAGCTTGAGGAAATGCAGAGCATTGAAGTGGAAGCTAGAATAATAGCTAGTAGAATAAAAGGATTAATTGGTAAAAAAACTTATGATGCAAAGGCAGAAGAGTTTAAGGAAATAGAGTATAAAGATATAGTTGTACTATTAAGGACAATGAGAAATTGGGCACCTATATTCAATGAAATACTTATGAAGGAAAATATCCCCGTATATACAGATGATAGTATGGGATATTTTGATGCCCTTGAAATAAAGATGTTTTTAAATCTTCTAAGTATTATCGACAACAAAAGACAGGATATTCCATTATTAAGCGTTATGAGATCTTCTATGTGGGGCTTTACTACAGAAGAGTTAATAGATATAAGAGTATCTAAAAAAGAAGGTAGTTATTATAATGCAATCCAAAGCTATATAGAAAATAATGAAGATGGTTTAAAAGAAAAGCTTAACTATTTTATTAATACCATAGACAAATGGGCGGAAGAAGCTAGATATTCAAGGCTAGAGGAATTTATATGGAAGCTAATGATAGATACCGGCTATTATCATTATATTGGAGCTATTCCCGGAGGCATACAAAGACAAGCTAATCTACGAATACTTGTAGATAGAGCAAGTCAATTTGATAGAAGCTCGTCAAATGGTTTATTTAATTTTATTAGATTCATAGAAAAGCTTAAAAGAAGTAGTGGAGACATGGGGACAGCGAAAACCTTAGGGGAAAATGAAAATGTTGTGAGAATAATGAGTGTGCATAAGAGTAAAGGTCTTGAGTTCCCTGTTGTCATTTGTGCAGGACTCGGTAAACAATTTAATTTTATGGATACAAGGGATGATATATTAATACACAAGGATCTTGGACTAGGCCCTAAATATGTAGATATATTAAATCGAAGATATACTGGCACTATTCCACAATTAGCAATTAAAAAGAGAGTAAAGGTAGAAAGCTTATCTGAGGAAATGAGAATACTTTATGTTGCACTAACTAGAGCAAAAGATAGGCTAATCTTAGTAGGCTCTGTAAATGATGCTTCTAAAGAGGCTAATAAGTGGTGTAGGGAAACGAATCTATATTATTTATCTAATAGCAAAAATTATCTTGATTGGATATTAAACGTTCTATCTAAGCATGAAACAGGGAAAACCATAAGAGAATTAGCCAGTTTAGATAATGAATATGATACAAGTGAAGATTTAAATATAAGCATTAGAATATTAAACAGAAAAGACATAGACATTAATGTGGGAAGTGAAAGGATTAGTAAAAAGGAACTTAGAAGCAAACTAGAAAACTTTGTATGTAGTAGCTCAAATTATAAAGAAGAAATTCAAAAGCGTTTTGATTGGAGTTATAAGCATATGAATTCAATTAATATACCTTCAAAAATGTCTGTATCTGATATTACAAAAGCTTCATTCAAATCTATAGAAGCATTATCATATAATACACCATCTATAGTTAAGATGCCTAAGTTTCTTGAGGGGGAAAAGCCTTTTACAAAAGCAGAGATAGGTACAATTATGCATTTTGTAATGCAACATATTAACTTAGATGAAGATATAAAAAAAGAAACTATAGAAAAAAGAATAGAAAAAATGGTTATAGAGGATTTGTTAAGTGAAGAGGAAGCAAAAGTAGTTAATGTGGAAAAAATACTTAAATTCTATCAAGGTCCTATAGGACTTAGACTTTTAGCTTCTAGCAATGTTAAGAGAGAAGTTCCCTTTGTGCTTAAGAAAAAAGCTTCCGATGTCATAGATGGACTTCTTGACTGCAATGAATATGTACTTATTCAAGGAATAATTGACTGCTATTTCCAAGATAAAAATAGCTTAATACTAGTTGATTATAAAACTGATTATGTGTTGGAAGATAATCTTGAAGACATAATATACAAATATAAGGGACAAATGATGCTTTACAAGGAAGCTCTTGAAAAAATAACAGATAATGTGGTGGATGAAATATATATATACTCCTTTGAATTAGATAAAGAGGTGAAGGTACAATGAGGATACTTCATACTTCAGATTGGCATCTTGGAAAGTACTTAGAAGATTATAGCAGAATAGAAGAACAGGAAAAATTCATAGATGAGCTAGTGAATATAGTCAATGAGAATGAAATAGATTTAGTGTTAATCGCAGGGGATATATATGACAATAGTAATCCTCCTGCTAAAGCCGAAACCTTATTTTATAGGGCAATAAAAAGGCTTTCAAATAATGGTGAGAGGATAGTATTAATAATCGCAGGAAATCATGATAATCCAGATAGACTAGTTTCTTCTAAACCTCTTGCTAGAGAACATGGAGTTATTCTTTTAGGTACACCAAAAAGCAAAGTAGAGCCTGGAGAAGTGGGACAACATAAAATAGTAGACGGTGGAGAAGGCTTTATAGAATTAGAAATAAATAATGAAAAAGCAGTAATATTAACCTTGCCTTATCCAAGCGAACAAAGGTTAAACGAAGTATTTCAAGGTGTAATAGATGAAGAAGGTATGCAGAAAAATTACTCAGAGAGAGTAAGCCAGATTTTTAGTGAACTATCAGGTAAATATAGAGAAGACACAATAAATCTGTGTGTAAGCCATTTATTTGTAATGGGTGGTGAAACTACGGACTCTGAAAGACCTATTCAAATAGGAGGAGGCCTTACAGTACATGGAAACGCATTGCCTGAAAAGGCTCAATATATTGCACTAGGACATCTTCATAAATCACAAAGGGTAAGAGGCACTTCCTTGAAAGCATATTATTCAGGTTCTCCTATACAATACAGTAAAAGTGAAGTTGGTCAAGAAAAATATGTTTATATAATAGATGTAAAAGCGGGACAGGAGCCTAATATAGAAAAAAAGAATCTTAATATATTAAAGCCAGTTGAGGTTTGGAGAGTAAAGGGAATTGATGAAGCTCTTGAAAAGTGTTTAGATAATGAAGATAGAAAGGTTTGGGTCTATCTAGAAATAATAACTGATAAGCTTATTACTCAAAGTCAAATAAAGGAGCTTAAGGGGATAAAGCCAGATATACTCTCAATATCTCCTATAATAGAGAATATAGAAGAAGACAAAGAAGATAGTCACGATCTTAGGGAAAAATCAATTTTTGAACTATTTAAGGGACACTATCTTAATGAGAGAAAAATAGAGCCAAGTGAAGAGTTGATGGCAATTTTTGCTGAAATAATCACAGAAGAGGGTGATGAAGCTGAAACCGAAAATGCTTAAAATATCAGGATTAAATAGTTTTCTAGAAGAGCAATCAGTTGATTTTGAAAGATTAACTGAAAGAGGTTTATTTGGAATATTTGGGCCTACAGGCAGCGGTAAGTCATCTATCTTAGATGCAATAACTCTTTCCCTATATGGACAAACTGCTAGAAAGTCAAGTATGTATATAAATACAGAAACAGATAAGCTATTTATATCCTTTGACTTTGAAGTAGGACATGGCAACGAAAGAAAAAAATATAAGGTGGAGAGAAGTTTAAAGAAGAATAAGGATGGTGGAATCAATACTACTATAGCAAGATTAATAGTATATGATAAAAACGGAAATCAAGAACAAATTATAGAAGGTAGAACTGCAGTAGAGAATGAGCTGCAAAATAATATTGTCGGGCTAAATTTTAATGACTTTATTAGGACAGTAGTATTGCCTCAAGGAAAATTTAGTGAATTTTTAACCCTTACAGGGACTGGAAGAAATGAAATGCTGGAGAGAATTTTAGGACTTGAAGAATATGGAGAAAAGCTTAATAGAAAAGCAAGAAATAAAAGAGACATCATAAAGCAAAATTTAAATAGAATACAAGGAGAGCTTAGCAGATACGAAGGTGTGTCTGAGGAAGAGATAAATCTGCTAAATAAGGAGCTGGCAGAGCTTATTCAAAATGAAGTAAAATTAAAAACTAAGATAAAAGAGCTTAATGAAGCCTACGAAAAATATAATAGAATACGTAATTTACAAAAGGAATTAAAGGATTATTTTACTAAACAAAATAGCTTAAAGGAAAAACAAGAGGAATTTAGAATTAAAAAAGAGAAACTGATTAAAGGAAAAAACTCTTTAAATGTAATACCACATATTAACAATCTAAAACAAACCCAGAAAGACCTTGAAACAAATATTCAAGCTTTAAAACAATACAATATGGACATAGAAAAACTAAACTCTCTTATAGAGGAAAAAGAAAAAGAGTACAACATAGCTTTAGATAAAAGACAAAATGAATACCCTAATTTGCTCCATAAAAAATCTAAGGTAGAAGATGCTATCGGAATATTAAAACAAAAAGAAGAAATAGAACAAGAGATAAAGGGATTAAAAGCAAAATATATTGACTTAGAAAAAGGCATCAAAATAGATTCTGACAAAAATAAAGAACTATTACTCAAAGAAGCAGATATAGATAAAAAAATTGAAGAAAAAGAAGAAGATATAAATAACAAATCAGTTTCTTCAGAGTATAGAAAAAGGCTAAATCACGCATATGATTTAGAGAAAAGATACTTACAGTTGAGAAAAGATAAGAAAAACTTCCAAATTGAAAAAAATAATACAATAAATAATATAGAAAAAAACAATAAAGAATTAAAAGAAATTCTGAACCAATTAAATAGTATAGAAGGCACAATAAAAGAGCTAGATATTAAAAAAGCGGAATTAGAATCAAAAAAACCTAAAGACGTTAATGAGATATCATATTTTCAGAAAAAAATCTTTGACTTATCATCAGAAATTGAAAAACAAAAAGAAATAAATGAAAAATTTGATAAATTGATAAAATTACAAAAGGAAATTGAAAAAGGGAAAAATATCCTTGACAGCAGATATATTAAATTAGACATAGAACTTAAGTCTAAGGATGAAAAGCTAGATGAAATAAAACAGGAAGCAGTAGAATTAGAGCGTAAAAGCTTAGCTAGTATTTTAAGGAAACAATTGATATATTCAGAGCCTTGCCCTGTTTGTGGCTCTACACATCATCCAAATCCTGCAATATTATTTGATGAGGGGGAAATATCAGAAAAGCAGTCATTAATTAAAGAATTAGAAGCAGAAGTTAATTTGTTAAAAATTGACTTAGTCAGATTAGAAGAAGAAATAAAAAATAAGACTAGTGAGTATGAGAAGAATGAAGAAGCTCTCAAGGAACTTAAAGGGATATTTTCACAGAGCCAATTAGATAAATTAGAAGAAGAAAGAAAAACTTTAGAAGAAAAAATTAACCTTGCACAAGACTATAGAACAAAATGGGAAGAAGAAAATAAGGCCTTGGATGATAGACTTACAAAAAACAGGGAAGAAAAAAACCTATTAACTAATAAGAATACAGAATATAAAACAAACCGAGATAGAGATAAAGATGTTCTAGATAAGATTGAAACTAAGTTATCAGAAATCGAAGCGGAAACAGGAACCGTTTTTGAGGATTATAATAATTTCATTAAAGAATTAAACATTACTAATGCAACAGATAGAATAAAAGAAATAAATAAATTAGATGAAGAAATAGAACTAATCGCAAAACAGTTAAAACAGCTTAGAGAAGAAAATAAAACGACAAAATTTGACATAGAACAGATTTCTAAGAAAATGAATAAAAATAATGAAGAAATAAAGCTTACAAGACAGTCAATTGACAATAAAAACAATAGAGTAACTGAGCTAAATCTTAACATTGAGCAAATTGTAGGAAAAGAAGAGCCTCTAAAATTAAAAGCACAAATTGAAAAAACAATTACTGAAATACTAGACAAAGAAAGGGAATTAAAAGCTTGTTTAGATAGTGAGAATGATAAAAAGAATAAACTTAATGAAGAGATAACAGGATTAGAAAAGGCTATCCAAATACTTAAGGATTCTTCTATTGCTCTAGAGAATAATTTAATTAAATCATTGTCCGACAATAATTTTAATTCTATTGAAGAAGTAATTAATAGTAAAGTTGAAAATAATGAGATTGAAAGCTTGGAAAAAGATATTGAAGCTTACACTAACGAAGTAAAAGATACTGAAAACAATATTTCTAGAATAAGGAAAGAATTAAATGGTGAAGAGATACAGGAGGAAGAGTGGCAGATTATTATAAAGAACAAGGACGAAGCGTATATCAAACATAGTGAGCTAATAGAGGAAATAGGAAAGAAAAAGAATAAAATTGATGAAATGAATAAAAGTTTAAAGGAAGTTGAAAAATTAAAAGCAGAAGCCTCAAACCTAGAGAAAAGGTGGGATATGCTAAATGAAATACTTGAGTTAACAAAAGCAAAAAGATTTGTTGAATATGTATCCAGGAGCCATTTAATTTACATAGCTAGACTAGCTTCAGAAAGGCTTAGAGAAATAACTAGAGGAAGATATGATTTAGAATATGACTCCAACAATAATTTTGCAATAATTGATAACCACAATGGAGGGGCTAGAAGAGAGTGTAACTCTTTGTCAGGGGGAGAAACTTTTCTTACATCACTTTCACTTGCTTTAGCATTATCATCAAAAATTCAATTAAAGGGAACCACTTCTTTAGAATTCTTTTTTCTAGATGAAGGCTTTGGAACTTTAGATGCTAATCTTTTAGATGTGGTTATGACTTCTCTTGAAAGGCTATACAATGAAAGCCTAAGTGTTGGAATTATCAGCCATGTAGAGGAACTAAAAAACAGAGTACCAGTAAAGCTTTTAGTCGCTCCGGCAGTAGCGGGAGTACATGGAACAAAGGTAAAAATGGAATATAGCTAATATAGAATAGGATTGATAGTATGGTTTATGTATATATGGTAAGATGCAAAAACAATGCACTATATACTGGTTGGACTACGGATTTAGAACGTAGAATAATTGAACATAATAATGGAACAGGCTCTAAATACACAAGAGCCAATAGACCAGTGGAGCTTGTATATTTTGAAGAAATAGATGATAAATTTGCAGCTACCAAAAGAGAATATGCTATAAAACAGCTAAATAAAGCAGAAAAAGAGCTACTTGTAAGTAGTTTCAAATTGCAGACAAGTTGTGAGTAGCTTACAAAAAGCCTCTATGACACAAAAACATAGTCATAGAGGCTTTCAATTTATTATATCATAAGCTTACATATATTATCGGTGAACTCTACAGGATCACCTATTGGCAATCCTTCAATAAGCAATGCTTGGTTATATAGAACATTAGTATACAATTTAAGCTTATCCTTATCATGTTTATAGGCATCTTCTAAGGCTTTAAACACATGATGATTAGTATTGATTTCTAAAATCTTCTCAGCCTTAATATTTGGATTGTTAGGCATAGTGCTTAATATTTTTTCCATTTCTATAGTTAGTTCTCCATCAGTTGCAAGACATACAGGATGGTTTTTTAGTCTTTTTGATGCTCTGACATCTATTATCTTATCTGATAAAGCTTCTTTCATAAAATCAAATATTTCTTTATTTACTTCAGTTTCAGATGTTTGTTCTTCTTTAGCGTTATCTTCTATACCTAAATCCCCACTTGAAACAGATTTAAATTCCTTATCTTTGTAATTCATTAGCATACGAATAGCAAATTCATCAATATCGTCAGTAAAATACAATATTTCATAGCCTTTTTCTGATAGGATATCGGTTTGAGGCATTTTATCAATTTTGTCAATAGAATCCCCTGAAGCATAATAAATATATTTTTGATCCTCTTTCATTCTTTCTATATATTCTTCTAAAGTAACCATTTTCTTTTCTGTAGAAGAGTAGAATATTAATAAATCTTGAAGTGTTTCTTTGTTTTGACCAAAATCACTATAGACTCCATATTTAAGCTGTTTCCCAAAGGTTTTGAAGAATTCCTCATATTTATCTCTTTCATTTTTAAGCATTAGCTGCAATTCGCTCTTAACTCTTTCTTTAATTCTTTTAGCAATTACCTTTAATTGTCTATCATGCTGAAGCATTTCTCTTGATATATTTAGAGATAAATCCTCTGAGTCAACCATTCCTTTAACAAAGCTAAAATAATCTGGAATTAGGTCTGGACATTTATTCATTATTAGAACCCCACTAGAGTATAACTCTAATCCCTTTTCATATTCATTAGTATAAAAGTCAAAAGGCATCTTTTCAGGAATAAATAAAATAGCATTATATCTTACTGCACCATCAGCACTTATATGAATATATTTTAGTGGTTCATCAAAGCCATAGTGTTTTTCTGAATAAAAATTTTCATAATCTTCCTTAGTTAGCTCATTTTTGTTTTTACGCCATATTGGAACCATACTATTGATTATCTTTTCTTCAATTACTTCTTCATACTCATCCTCTGTACCTTCTTTAAGAGCCATTGTGCTAGTATCCATTTTTATAGGATATCTTATAAAATCAGAGTATTTTTTTATAATAGCT
Organism: Proteiniborus ethanoligenes; assembly: GCF_900107485.1. Classification (NCBI taxonomy): domain Bacteria; kingdom Bacillati; phylum Bacillota; class Clostridia; order Eubacteriales; genus Proteiniborus; species Proteiniborus ethanoligenes. The sequence continues at coordinate 12,563 of NZ_FNQE01000031.1, read as the reverse complement.
CTTAATCTGTATTCTTCTAAAAATTCATCATATTTTTCGTCATCTGTATTTTCTTTTAATTTTAAGATAATTTCTGTACCAACATTTTCTTTCGTACAGGGCTCAATAGTATATCCATCAGCACCTGTTGATTCCCATTTATAGCTTTCTTGACTTCCTAAGGCTTTACTTATAACAGTAACAGAATCAGCCACCATAAAAGCAGAGTAAAAACCTACACCAAACTGTCCTATAATATCATATCCGTCTCTTAATTCATTTTCTTTTTTAAATGCAAAGGAACCACTTTGTGCTATTGTCCCAAGATTTTCTTCTAACTCTTCTTTTGTCATTCCAATACCAGTGTCTAATATACTCAAAGTTCTATTATTTTTATCGGCTACAATCTTAATATAATAATCATCTTTGTTAAAGGTTAAGCTCTTATCTGTTAAGGCTCTATAATACATTTTATCGATTGCATCACTAGCATTGGAAATAAGCTCTCTTAAGAAAATTTCCTTATGAGTGTAAATGGAGTTAATCATAAGATCAAGCAATCTCTTTGATTCTGCTTTAAACTCTTTTTTTACCATAAAATCTTCTCCCTTCGTAAAATTTTTATGTAATTAGCACTCTTCATAATAGAGTGCTAATTATAATTTATCAAAATTATTACATTTGTCAATGCTAACTTGTAATAGTGTTGTATTTTAAACTAATTGAATTTTTTCTAAAGGAAAGTATTTTCCTTATATGCACATAATAAATCTAAGAGAATAAGTTATTATATAAAATCTTTTTAGGAGGCTTTATTATGGCAAAGATTAGAAGGATGTTTCCAGGTGGCAATACATCAAAAGGATTTTTTTCATACTATGACAATATAATAAATAGAAAAGATGCAAATAAAATAATAATATTAAAAGGAGGACCAGGAACAGGAAAATCTTCAATGATGCGAAATATTGGAAAGTATATGCTTGAGAAAGGATATGATGTAGAGTACCATCATTGTTCTTCGGATAAAGATTCTATCGACTGTGTTATGATACCTAAGTTAAAGGTTGCAGTATTAGATGGCACTGCACCACATGTTATAGACCCTAAGTATCCAGGTGCTGTAGATATGATAGTAAATCTAGGTGAATACTGGGACTCTAAAGGTTTAGAAAATAATAAAGAAGAAATAATAAAAGTAATAGATAGAAACAGTAAGTTTTATAAAAGTGCATATAAATATTTTGAAGCAGCAAGGCTTATTCAAGAAGATACTATTTGGAAGATGGAAGAAGTAATGAATTTTAGTAAGGTTAATATACTAATCCACGATTTAGTAAAGGAAATATTGGGAAATTTAAAGGTAGTAGAGAAAATAGGGAAAGAAAGACATTTGTTTGGTAGCGCATTTACACCAAGTGGATGGGTAGATCATACAGATACATTGCTAAGAGATGTAGAAAAAACCTATTACATAAAAGGGGAGCTAGGAACAGGAAAAACAACATTGATGAAAAATATATATAAGGAAGCAATTCAAAGAGGTTTAGATGTAGAGATATTTCACACACCATTAATACCTGAAAAAATAGAAACTATAATAATTAAGGATTTAAGTATAGCATTATCTATAATGGATTGGGCTAAAGATAATAATTATAAGACAATAGATTTTAAGAATTATATGAACAAAGAAATATCAAATAACTATGAAGAAGATATAAAGGAAAATAAAAAAAATTATGAGAAATTAATATCAATAGCCATTAATAAATTAGCAGGTGCTAAGAAAAATCATGATATGATGGAAGCACAGTATATTCCTAATATGAACTATAACGAAATTGAAAAAGTAAGAGATAAATTGATTCAAATAATATTAAAATATGAACAATCATAATAGAGTCAAGATTAAAAACTTGGCTCTTATTCATTAATGCAAGAAATTCTGGTTTAATATTAATAAATAACCAAAGATTGTATCATTGAATAAAGAACTATAATAAATACTGTTTACAAAAAACTTATAATTTGCTATTATTATCTTAAGTACAATGAAAGGAGTGATGTTTTATGAAAAATAATATGGATAGTGTATATTTAAACAAAATTAATTGTTTCATAATGACTACTCCTAGAAATAAGTTAATCTGTAATTAGCTATTGATTAATTTGTAATTAAACCCTAGGAGTAATCTGAATTATTACTTACTAGGGTATTCTTATGCCCTAAAATAACAGGAGGGCTTATAATTGACAAATAAATATAATTTATATGACTTGGGATGGAATGAAAGATTAGAAAAAGAGTTTGAACAATATAGAAACTTTTATAGTGTTGGAAGAATTGCAGTAGAATATAAAAATCTATATAAAGTATATAGTGAACAAGGAAATATATTAGCATCAGTATCAGGGAAAATGATTAACTCTGCATCAGGTAGACAGGATTATCCAGCAGTAGGAGATTGGGTTATACTGGATAAAATAAAAGAAAATGACGATAGAACTATTATCCATGAAATATTAAGTAGAAAAAGTAAATTTTCGAGAAAAATTGCAGGAAGAACATTTGAAGAACAGATTATAGCTACTAATGTTGATATAGCATTTTTATGTATGTCACTTAATAATAATTTTAATCTAAGAAGATTAGAAAGATATATTACAATGGCATGGGACAGTGGTTCTAAACCAGTAATTCTTCTTACAAAAGCTGATTTATGTGATGATATTGAGGAAAAGCTTAAACAGGTAAGAGAAATTTCATTTGGAATAGATGTTCATTTTATAAGTTGTATTCATAAATTAGGAATTACTCATATTAATGAATATATTAATAAAGGTATAACCCTTGCTTTTTTAGGATCATCAGGTGTAGGAAAATCTACTATTATCAATGAGCTTTTAGGTGAAAATAGACAGGTAACCAAAGAAGTAAGCAACATAGGAGAAAAAGGAAAACATACTACTACTAACAGAGAACTTATGCTACTTCCAAATGGAGGAGTTGTAATAGATACTCCTGGGATGAGAGAGTTACATGTACTAGATGTTAGTGACAGTATAGAAACTGCATTTGAAGATATTGAGGAACTTTCCTTACAATGCAAGTTTTCAGACTGTACTCATACAACAGAACCAAAATGTGCTGTAATTAATGCAATTAATAATGGTATATTGAGTAAAGAAAGATACGAAAGTTATATGAAACTAAAAAAAGAAGCTGAATATACAGAAAGAAAACTTAACAGAAAAGCAGCAATGGAGTATAAAAACTATGTAAAGAAATTATCTAAAAGTTTAAGATAAAATAATACAATATTTAGAATCTAAAACCTTCGGAATATAGTAAAATGTTTTTTTGAAAAGCTACTTCTTTTTTAAAAAGAGAAGTAGTTTTTCTTTACATAAACATATGAATTTGATAATATCAGTATTTGAGAGAATATATATCTACAAAGTCCGGACATAAGGAAAGGATGAATAAACATGTTTCATCTAAAGGAAGTAAGCTATTTAAATAAAAAGCACCAGTCATACCATGGCTATCCATTTAGTATCCCATTAATAAGCTCTTTTGAAAAAATAACCTTTGACTCACCTATAACCATACTTGTAGGAGAGAACGGGACTGGAAAATCTACTTTGTTAGAGGCTATTGCTTGTGCTATAGGCTCAATTGCAATAGGAGATACAGATATTAACACAGATAGAGAATTTGAATATGCAAGAAAGCTTTCTAAATATCTAAATTTATCCTGGAGTGTAAAAACAAATAAAGGGTTCTTTTTAAGAGCTGAAGATTTTATTAATTATATGAGAAAATTACATGAGATTAGAATGGATATGGAACAGGAGTTACAAGAGATTGATAACAGATATACAGGAAGAACTCTACACGCGCATAGTCTTGCCAGAATGCCTTATGCACGTTCCTTAAATGAAATGGACAATATGTATAATGGAGGTTTGGAATCTAAATCACATGGAGAGAGTTTTTTAGAGTTTTTTAGCTCCAGATTTATTCCTAATGGACTATATATATTAGACGAGCCTGAAACACCTTTATCTCCGATGAATCAATTTGCTTTTATGGCTATGATTAAAGAAATGATTAAGCAAAATTCTCAGTTCATTATAGCTACTCATTCTCCAATAATCATGGCACATCCAGATGCTTCTATATATGACCTAAATAGTTTACCCATAAAAAAAACAGTCTATAATGAAATAGAATCAGTTAAATTTTTCAGGTCATTTCTTAATAATCCACAGGGTTTTATAAGACATCTTTAGATAAAAATATTAACATATATCAAAATCATATAATATTGCATAATACTAATAAAAGGGTTAAAATAATATATCATAAAATAAAAAACAATTAAAATGGAAAAAGTTCTATAACTATGTTATATTATAAGTTAATAATAAAACGCAAAGGAAAAGAAAGGTTGTGCTACGATGAATGATAAACCAATATCATCAAATTTTATTAGAAATATTGTAATAGCTGACCTAGAGTCTGGAAAGCATAAAGAAATAATTACAAGGTTTCCTCCTGAGCCTAATGGATATTTACATATTGGGCATGCTAAGTCTATTACTTTAAATTTTGAATTAGCTGACGAATTTAATGGTAGAACACATCTTCGCTTTGATGATACAAATCCAACAAAGGAAGAGGTAGAATATGTAGAATCTATAAAAGAGGATGTAAAGTGGCTTGGCTTTCAATGGGAAGCTCTATATTTTGCATCTGATTATTTTGAAGAAATGTATAATAGAGCTGTGCTATTGATAAAAAAGGAGAAGGCTTATGTATGTGATTTATCTGTAGATGAAATAAGACAATACAGAGGGACCCTTACAGAGCCAGGAAAAGAAAGCCCATATAGAAATAGAACTATTGAAGAAAACTTAGATCTTTTTGAAAGAATGAGAAAAGGTGAATTTAAAGACGGTGAAAAGGTATTAAGAGCCAAAATAGATATGACATCTCCTAATGTAAATATGAGGGATCCAGTTATCTATAGAATATCCCACACATCACACCATAACACAGGAGACAAATGGTGCATATACCCTATGTATTCATTTGCTCACCCTTTGGAGGATGCAATAGAGGGTATTACACATTCTATATGCACATTAGAATTTGAAGATCAAAGACCATTATATGATTGGTTTGTAAGAGAATGTGAAATGGAGCATCAACCACAGCAGATAGAGTTTGCAAGATTAAACTTGACCAATACAGTAATGAGTAAAAGAAAGCTAAAAAAGTTTGTAGATGAAAACATTGTAGATGGCTGGGATGATCCAAGAATGCCTACAATATCTGGACTTAGAAGAAAAGGATATACTCCAGATGCTATTAAGAGCTTTTGTAGAGCCATTGGAGTTGCAAAAAATAATAGTGTTGTAGATGAGCAAATGCTAGAGCATTTTGTAAGAGAAGATTTAAAGCTTAAGGTACCCAGAGTAATGGCTGTTATTAGACCTTTGAAGGTAGTTATTACAAATTATCTAGAGGGGCAAGTTGAGTGGCTAGATGCAGAGAATAATTCTGAAAACCCAGAATTAGGCGAAAGAAAGATTCCATTCTCTAGAGAAATATATATAGAAAGTGATGACTTCATGGAAGAACCTCCTAAAAAATACTTTAGACTTTTTCCAGGGAATGAAGTTAGATTAAAGAATGCATATTTTATAAAATGCAATGAGGTAATAAAAGATGATCAAGGAAATGTAGTTGAATTAAGATGTACTTATGACCCTGAAACTAAGAGTGGAACAGGTTTCACAGGAAGAAAAGTTAAGGGGACAATTCACTGGGTGGAAGCAAGCAATGCAATGCCAGCTGAAATAAGACTTTATGAGCCTCTAATTCTTGATGATGAAGAGGAAGAAGGGGATACATTTTTGGATAATGTGAATCCAAATTCTCTAGAGATATTACAAGGATACGTGGAGCCAAACATGAAAGAAGCCATGCCACAGGATAAATTTCAGTTTTTTAGACATGGATATTTTAATGTAGACACTAAATATACTACTAAAGATAGATTGGTATTTAATAGAATAGTATCCTTGAAAAGCTCATTTAAAATATAGCTCATTTAAAATAGTTATTTATAAAAAACTTACCTCGTAAAATGACCAATTATAATTGGTCATTTTTTGCGGATAGAATATAATATGTAAACAATAAAAAACTTTAATGGTATAATATACACAAAAGATTTCAAGAGAAAATCCATTTAAGGAGGCTAGTTAATATGGCTATACTTGTTTGTGGTGGAGCGGGTTATATAGGCTCTCATTGCGTATATGATTTAATAGAAAATGGAGAAAAGGTTATAGTTGTTGACAACCTTCAGACAGGACATATTAATGCTATACATAAAGAAGCTATATTTTATCAAGGGGATATTAAAGAAATTAACTTTTTAAATACTGTATTTTCAAAACATGAGATTGAAGCAGTAATACATTTTGCGGCTAATTCTTTAGTTGGCGAGAGTATGATAGATCCACTAAAGTATTATAACAACAATGTCCATGGAACCGAAATATTGCTAAAGGCTATGGCTATAAATAATACTAAAAAGATAGTGTTTTCTTCTTCTGCTGCTGTTTATGGAGAAACTAAAACTTTTCCTATAAAAGAATCAGATACTACTGAGCCCACGAACCCATATGGCGAAACTAAACTAGCTATGGAAAAAATGATGAAATGGGCAGATATAGCTTATGGAATAAAATATGTTGCACTAAGATATTTTAATGTAGCAGGAGCTCATCCTAGAGGTCTTATTGGAGAAGATCATAATCCTGAAACCCACCTAATCCCTTTAATACTTCAGGTCCCTTTAAATAAAAGGGAAAAAATATTTATCTACGGGGATGATTATCCCACAAGGGATGGGACCTGTATTAGAGATTATATACATGTAAAAGATTTAATAAATGGGCATATATTAGCACTTGAGTATTTAAGAAAAGATAATGAAAGCAATATTTTCAATTTAGGGAATGGTCTAGGATTTTCAGTAAAAGAGATTATCGAAGCAGCTGAATATGTTACAGGATTTTCTATTAATAAAGAGTTTACAGCTAGAAGACATGGGGATCCTGCGATTCTAGTTTCTTCTTCACAGAAGGCAAAAGAAATTCTTGGCTGGGAACCACAATATACAGATATTAGAGATATAATATCCTCAGCTTGGAAATTCCATAAAAATAATGTAGACGGGTTTAAGAAGTAAATAATATGCGGCAGAGATATTAAAAAAATCAAACACAATAGAAATTATCCCTATCTAAAATCCTAAGGGAATGCTTCTATTGTGTTTTTCTAAGAAAATAATGTTTTAATAATATTTAGGTTGTATTACTCCACAAGCGAGTCTCTTACCTGCATCACCAGCAGGCTGCGAACGGTAATCATCTGGACTTTGGTGTATTATTATAGACTTACCAATGACATCTTTTGGTTTAAATCTATTAGTAAAAAAACTCATTTCTGCATAACCATTGTTTGAGAATAGTACAGGGAAATCACCTGCATGATTACCATGGGGTTGATTATCTGGGTTCCAATGTCCACCCGCTGATTTGAATGGGTCGTTTGGATCACCTATTTCACATAGACCATTTTCATGAATATGAAAGCCGTGTGGACCAATAGGAGGATTACCATTTCTAGCAGGCTCATAGTTAGGAAGATTAGAAACTCTTACTTTAACGTCTGTGCCTTTATCTACTCCTTTAAAATAAACAACTCCTTTTAGATTTGGCGCTAAAGGCCCACCATGAATATATGCAATAGCATTTATTTCTTCTCCGTACTCAAAAAAATTATTATAGCTTATATAGGGATTTGTATATGGACAATACATATTACCATTAAAAAGTATCATACTATTTCATCCTTTCATTATTTAGTTGTCTATTATATATTTATGTTTTTAATAACTTAGATGTTCTTTAATAACTTTTTATGTTAATTAGAGGAAAAACAATTTTAGTGTTGAATAAACTAACTTAAATAATATGAAAAAAGATTAAATTTTTAATATATTTAAATTGCCTAAGGAGTGCTTGTGCATGATGGTAGAAATGATTTATTATGCTACAATAGTACTGTGTTTCTTTCTGATTTTAGACTTGATAATAACTATAATAGATACAAGTTCTAAGCTAGAATGGAAGATCGCCAATATTACAAACACAGTTTTTCTTACAATGCTTTTCCTTTCTGTAAACAGATTAATAGGAAGAATACCAAACCAAAATGTATTTGATTATTTAATAGTGGTTTTTAATGCAGGCTTATTCATAATAGGAAGTATTGCATCTAAGAAAATTATGAAAAATTAAAATACATACAGAAATTCTTAGTGTTTTAGATTTTCAAAAAAATATGATATAATTAATAATAATTCTCAAAGGAGGAAAAATAATGATATTTAATTGGAAGGATAGGTTTAGTACAGGAATAGAGGAAATTGACAAACAACATAAAAGATTATTTGAGATAGGAGGGGAAATATATAATCTTGCAACATTAAAGGATGGACAAGACCATTATGATGAGATAATAGCATTATTAGGCCATTTAAAAGAATATACCGAATACCATTTTGGATATGAAGAAGAATTAATGGAAAAATATAACTACAATAAACTTGAAGAGCACAAACAGCAACACGAAATGTTTGTAAAAAAGCTAGTCGAAATTGACACTCAAGACATAGATTCAAAGCAGAAAAAAGTTATTTTAGATATTTTAGACTTTATTGTAAATTGGATATCTAGTCATATACTAGGGGCAGATTTTCAATATAAGGATATTATTAAATAGATGAGGGATATATCTGTAAATTTAAAACAATATGGTATTAATATTATAAGCGACTTTGAAGTAAGAATATTAAGAGAAGATGATGTAGACATTGATATTATAGTACCTTTAGAAGGTAGAACCTTAGACTTACAGTTTAGTAATATGCCTGATTATATGGGAAATAGAATCCAATGCTCAATGATAAAAAATCTAGTTATGAGATTTAGCAAGTCAGCTAATAATACAATATGTACAGTTCATTTGTTAAGAAGCATAGATATATATTCATCTGTGATAAATTTTGAATTGGATTATAAGGAATTAATAATTCAGATTAAAGATTTAGAGTATTCAGCTGTATTTAGAATTTTGCGAGATGAAAAAATGATATGAATAATTTTAGGAAGGTGCAGATATGAATAAAGATTTTTACATAAACAACAGAAAAAAAATCACAGACAAGCTAGAAGATAATTCATTGTTATTATTATTCTCAGGTACGGCTCCTCACAAATCTGCAGATGCATATTACGATTTTATAGTTAATAAAAACTTCTTTTATCTAGTAGGTGCTGAAAGAGAAAAATTTGCTTTATTAATTGAAAAGAAAAAAGGTAAAGTAAAAGAAAATTTATTTATAGATAAAGTTACAGAATTAGAGGAAAAATGGACAGGTTTTAGAATGACAGAAGATGAGGCTAAAGAGATTTCAGGAATAGAAAACGTTAAACCAATAGATAGTCTTACGGAATATTTAAACAGTACATTGTTTAATGGTGAATTTTCTAATTTTTACTTAGACTTAGAAAGACAAAGATGGGACTTTGATAATACTAAAGCCTTAAGCTTAGCAAAAGACATTAGAGATAGATATCCACATATTAAGATTAACAATGCATATAGCATACTTGTTAAATCTAGAATGATAAAAACAGAAGAAGAAATAGAGATGATTAAAAAAGCTATAGATATTACTAATGAAGGCATAAAAATGATCATGGAAAATTCACAGCCAGGCATGATGGAATATCAGCTGGAGTCTTATTTTGATTTTGAAATAAAAAGACTAGGAGCAAAAAGACATGCTTTTAATACCATTGCTGCTTCTGGAAAAAACGCAATAGTATTACACTATTTAGAAAATAATTGTGAAATGCAGGATGGAGACCTTATACTATTTGATTTAGGTGCAGAATATAATAATTACTGTGCAGATATATCTAGAACCTTTCCTGTAAATGGAAAGTTTACAGAAAGACAGAAGGAACTTTATAATATTGTCTTAAAATCACAATTAGAAACAATAAATGCGGTAAAGCCAGGACTTCCTTATAAAGAATTAAACAAAGTAACTAAAAAGGTATTAATTGAAGAATGTAAAAAAATTGGTCTAATTAAAGACGATGATGAGATATCTAAGTATTATTACCATGGCGTAAGTCACTATTTAGGGCTAGATACCCATGATGTCGGAGAGCGTGATGTAAACCTTGAGCCAGGAATGGTATTAACAATTGAACCAGGATTATATATTGAAGAAGAAGGCATAGGTATAAGAATAGAAGATAATGTTGTAGTTACGCCTGATGGCTGTATAAACCTATCAATTGATATAATAAAAACCGTTGAGGAAATAGAAGCTTTTATGAATAAATAAAGAGAAGTGGAAACACTTCTCTTTATTTTATAAAATATTAAATTAAACCATCTAATATTTCTAAGCTTTTTTCCATAAAAACAGGTATGTTGTCTATATTTGTTCCCCCACCTTGTGCTAGTTCAGCATTTCCTCCACCTTTACCGTCTAGCAAATGGATAACAGAATTAAAGATCTCTTTTACATCTATATTAATATTAGGGGATCTTCCCATCAAAATTTGGCATTTGTTATTATTTTCTACAACACATAGAATGCATATAGTGTTTTCTAATGCTAATATTTGAGACATAGCATACCTAGCCATTTTAGGATCAAAGTCATATAAAATCCTGTGAACAATTCTTATATTATTCTTAGTATAGCTTTCCTTCAGAAAATCATTGATCTGATGTGTTAATAGCTCTGTTTTAGTATCTAACAATTGTTTCTCTAATAGTTTATAATCATTATAGAGCTTCTCTACAGCATTATAAGTATCTATATCCTTAGCAGAAAGCAAAGCAGAGATACTGTTTATATGAAGATTTTTCAAGGAGTAATCCTTTAAGGCTCTATTACCGCAGACAAATTCTATTCGAATATTACCTTTGTATCGTTCCCATTTTCTTATTTTAATAATACCAACTTCTCCAGTATTTCTAAGATGTGTTCCAGCACAAGGAGAATAATCAACATTTTCTATTTCAACTACCCTAATATTTCTATCTACCCTTGGTGGTTTGCGCAAGGGAATAGAACTTATATCGTTGTTTTCAACCTTATAAGTTTTTATAGGGAAATTGCTATATATTATTTCATTTGCAAATCTTTCAATTTTTTTAATATCATCTTCAGTTAATAAAGGCAGAGAAACATCTATGTACACGTATTCACGTCCGATATGCATGCTTAAAGTAGTTGCGTTGTATAGCTTGTAAAAAACTGCAGATAGTATGTGCTGTCCTGAATGTTGCTGCATATGATCAAAACGTGTATCCCAATCAATAGATAAACTAACTGAATTTGAGTTAATATTATCACTAAGTACATGAATGATTTTGTCATCTTCCTCGTATACATCAATGACCTTTATATCGTTGATAGTAGCTTTATCCATAGGTTGTCCGCCAGATAAATGAGGATATATTATAGTTCTATTTAATGTAATATAAAATTTACTATTAGAATATTCTTTATTTACTACTTTTGCAGTCAATTCCTTTAAATATGGATTTTCAAGATAGATTTTTTCAGTCATGCTACCATCCTTTCGGTTACTTGTGTTTGATTTTTAATCTATTTGCTAGGCTTTGAATCTCACTCCTAAATGTATCCATATATTCTTTAGCTCTATGAATATGTGTATTTGCTTCATCTAATATAGAGTTATCCTTGTTCTTTAAGCCTTCACTAATAAGCATAAATGCATTTAATTGCGTTTGGGCACCTTTAATATATAAATTATGTATTTTTTTTACTTCTTCAGTCTTCAAATTGATGTTTTCCAATTTAGTGAGGAATTCCTTATACGAAGGGATAACATCATTTTCTAGTATCTTATGCATTTCTTCAGAAGATAGATTAACATTTTCAATCATATTTTCATACTTAGATAAAGCCTTATCTTCTAGATTTGAAACAGAAGGTATTAATACATTCACATAGTCAAACAATTCAGATTTTACAGGATTTGTGCAGCCTGTAATTGTGATGATTATTAACAGAAGCATTATTAATAAAGTTAACTTTTTCATAATTACCTTGTATGATATAGTCAAGGACTAAAATCATACTCTCCTTCCTTATTTATTTTAATTATCCGCTATAATCAAATTAGACACTGTGGACTTTTTATAATTACCTATAGCTTGACTATTAGATGGAGTGTATTGCCACTGTCTTATTTAAATCATTTATAGTTGGATAAGTTTTAAACTTTTATCTCCCGCAAGGCTATGAGAATAAGACTAGGTGGATCAAAACAGTTGTCAATTATTATAAAGGACGTGGTTCTATGATTTACGTTGGCATTGATATTGCCAAACTAAAGCACTTTGCCGCTGCTATGACCGCTGATGGTGAAGTCTTAAT
>NZ_FNQE01000030.1 GCF_900107485.1 Proteiniborus ethanoligenes | reverse complement strand
CTATATAAGATCCTTTGTTAGTTATATATTCTTCTATAACTTCTAGTTTAAACTCCTTAGTGTAAGAATTGTTTCTCTTTGTAGTATCAAATGCATTGACCCCATGTTCTCTATATTTAAAGTACCATTCTCTTAATGTTGTCCAATTAACTCCAATTTCCTCGGCTATGCTTTGAAAACTACCTTTACCTTTCTCATAGTCTTTGCATGCTTGAGTTTTTGTTTCTATACTATACTGTGATTTCTTCCCCATAAAAAATACCTCCAAGTAGATAATCTAATTTTAATTAATTAGACTGTCTACTTTGGAGGTATCATATCAGTCCGGATTTAGGGGGTAACATCATTTCCTGTGGTGTTTGTTTTAGAAGCTTTTTTCCTTAAATTCGTCATTATCAATCGTAAAAGTATCTTTAAGACCACTTGTCACATAAACATTTTTATCCAAGTCTACAAAAATTGCATCAATTCCATTTAGGCCTTCAATTAGCTTCATTCCATTCTCAATTCCTAAAGCAAATACTGTAGTCGATAATCCATCAGCATCAATAGACGTATCTGCAACTATGGTAACACTCATCAACTCATTTTCTACAGGATAGCCTGTGAATGGATCTAAAATATGATGGTATCTTTTGCCGCTTTCAAAAAAATATCTTTCATATACTCCAGATGCAACTATGGTTTTATCTATGACCTTTAATACTCCTATAGACTTATTTCTTTGATCAAAGGGATTTTGAACACCAATGCTCCAAGGGTACTTTCCATCCTTTGCTCCTAAGGCTAATACATTACCACCTAAGTCTATTATTCCACTGTTAATATTCTTTGACCTTAGAAATTCTGCAAGCACATCAGCAGTATATCCTTTTGCTATTGCACCTAAATCAATTATCATACCTTCATTTGCAAGCATAACACTCTGTTCAGATTCGTTAAGTAAAATATCCTTGTAGCCTATCATGCTTATAGCTTCATCTATTTCCTTTTGTGGTGGTACAGTTGCACCCTCCTGACCTATGCCCCAAAGCTTAACCAAAGGTCCTATACTTATATCAAATTTTCCATTTGAGATTTCTGAATAATATTTTCCTTTTTTAATAACAAAATAAGTTTCAGGAGACACCTTAACATAAGCCTTACCCGCATTTTTATTAATCTCCATAACTTCACTTTCTTTTATATTTATGCTCATTTTGTTTTCAATATCTTCAATAATGTTAAATGCTTCTTCAAACAATTCTTCAGGCTGTGGTTCAAAGAGTTTAATTTTAACTAATGTTCCCAGCATGAATCCAGATTTTTCAGTTATTAAATTAGCACTTGAATTATTCGTGCCTTTATTTTTATTAACAAAAATAAAAGCTCCAAGGGCAACTATTGTGACAAGTAACACAAATATTATTGTTTTATTATTTTTTTTCATAGCTATCCTCCAAATTAATCTATAAATGTTCGCAATCGTAAACAAATAATTAAAACCTAAAATATACAATATTGTGACAAAATCATTATAGCACTAATAATAGCACCTTTAAAGTAAAATTAATATTATAATCCTATGAACAAAATTAACAAAAAGTATCCCTAATGACCAAAAACTTAGCAAATATAGACATTTGACAAGTATATGATAATATTTTAACTAGGATAGTTTGTGTATTATCAAACTTTAGAAATAGAAGGTAACATCATCCATGTGTTATGCATAAATAAATATTTAATTCAAAGGCTTGCTCTTTGAATGCTATAAATAAAGGGAGGTAAATCAATGGCTGATACTAAACGAATTATAGTACTAGGCGGAGGCTATGGTGGTATCATAGCAGCAAAAAAGCTTGGTAAATTGTTTAAAAAAGATGACAGCGTAGAGATTACATTGATTGATAAAAAGCCTTATCATACAATGTTGACAGAATTACATGAGGTTGCTGCTGATAGAGTTCCAGAGGATTCTATTAGAATTGAGTTTTCAAAGGTTTTTGCTAAGAGAAAGGTAAACGTTGTACTTGACGAAATAACAGACATTGACTTTAAAAATAATACTCTTAAATCAGAAAAAAGTAATTACAAATACGATTATTTAGTATTAGGTACTGGCTGTAAACCAACTTATTTTGGCGTGCCTGGTGCAGAGGAATATACTAAGAAGCTTTGGTCCTATGAAGATGCAGTAGAGCTTAAAGAACATATTCTTCATATGTTTAGGGAAGCTGTAAAAGAAAATGACCCAGAGAAAAGAAGAAAGATGCTCTCATTTGTAGTAGTTGGTGCTGGATTTACTGGAGTAGAGATGATAGGTGAGCTTGGAGAATGGAAGGATAGACTATGTAAAGAGTTCTATGTAGATAAGGAAGAGGTAAAGCTTTATGTAGTAGATGCATTACCTAAGATACTTCCAATATTTCCAGATAAGCTAATTAATAAAGCGGAAAAAAGACTAAGAAAGCTTGGGGTTGAAATAATTACAAATGCTGGGATTACAGAAGTTAAACCAGATGCTGTAATAATGGGAGAAAAAGGCACAATAGAATCTCAAACCATTGTATGGGCAGCAGGTGTGGAAGGTGCTGACCTGCTAGATAATTTAGATATTGAACAAAAAGGTAGAAAAAGAATAGTTACAAATGATAAACTTCAATCAGTAGATTATGATAATGTTTATGTAGTAGGAGATAATATATTTTATATACCAGAGGGAGAAGAAAGACCTGTTCCTCAAATGGTTGAGAATGCAGAACATTCTGCTCCGTTGGTTGCAAACAATATTTACGCAGATATTAAAGGTGGAGAAAAGAAATCATATAAGCCTTCATTCCATGGAGCTATGGTTTGTATAGGAGGCAAATATGGTGTTGCACATGTAGGTTTACCGGGTAAATTCTTTGGATTGCCAAGCTTCTTTGCAATGCTTGCTAAACATTTTATTAATATACTGTACTTCTTCCAAGTAGCTGGATTCAATAAATGCTGGTCTTATATTATGTATGAATTCTTCAATGTAAAAGATAATAGAAGCTTTATAGGCGGACATTTAGCTAAACGCTCTCCAAATTTCTGGCTATTCCCACTTAGATTGTTTGTAGGATATAAGTGGCTAGTACAAGGATTAGAGAAATTACCAAGTATTTTAGAGGATCCTTCAAAGATATTCTTGATACCAGCATCCCCACTTGCTGCTACAAGTGGTGCATCAGATGCAGTAGCAGCAGCTTCACAAGCAGCAGGAGAGGCTGCAGAAGTAGTGTCACAATGGGGAGAAGCTTTACCGGTTCCTGGATTTATTGAAAATATTGTTGAATGGTCAATGAATGCATTTTTCTATACACCTGATGGAGGCTATACAAAATTAGCTGAAGTCTTCCAAGCAGGAATGGTAATAGGTGAGATAATAGTAGGATTACTATTATTAGCAGGTTTATTCACAGCTTTAGCTTCTTTAATAACATTAGCAATGGGACTAATGATATGGTCTTCTGGAATGGCACCAACGGAAATGCTATGGTACTTTGTAGCAGGTATTGCCTTAATAGGCGGTTCTGGAAGCACACTTGGATTAGATTATTATGTGCTGCCTGTTCTTAAAAAATGGTGGAAGAATACAGGTTTTGCAAAGAAGACATATCTATATATTGATTAATAACTTCTAAAATGGGTGTCCTTTTAAAGATTTCTTTAGAAGGACATTTCATTATAAAGGAGAATATATATGCATAATATCATTTATAAACTAGACGGGTAAAGGTGAGAAAATGAATAGATTTTGGAAGGACTATCCAGTATTATTTCATGAATTAAATCAAGTTAAAGACCTTATAAAGAAGAATATTAGTTCAAGAGAGAAGTATTTAGAAGAGGCAATACTGCCAATGGTTGATGGTGGCGGAAAGATGCTTAGACCCGCATTTCTTCTTCTATCAAGTAAATTTGGAGAGCCTGATCCTGAAAAAATATATAACATTGCTGCTGTAATCGAAATGCTTCATATGGCGACTTTAATTCATGATGATATTATTGATGATGCTAGGCTTAGAAGAGGTAGTGAGACTGTACAGTATAAATACGGGAAGGAATATGCAGTATATATTGGAGACTTTCTCTTTTGCCAATGTATCAATATGCTAGCGAATTATGATTATAATATGGAGGATTTAAAGAATATATCTAAGGCTTTAACTAAGATTTGCATGGGAGAAATAACTCAATATAATCTAAGATATGCTAAGCACGCAAGCTTAAGAAATTATATAAGAATAATATCAGGAAAGACTGCTGCGTTATTTGCATTAAGCTTTTATACAGGAGCTAATGAAGCGAAGTGCAATGAACTGATTTCCAAATCCTTAGGAAAGATTGGATATAATGCAGGAATGGCTTTTCAAATAATAGACGATATACTTGATTATGATGGTAATACTGAACAGCTAGGTAAATCTGCATTAAGAGATTTAAAAAGAGGGTATTATACTTTGCCTTTAATATTAGCATTAGAAAAAGATAAGGATGGCAGGTTATTAAAATTAATTGATAATAAAGATTTATCTGATGAAGAAACAAAGGAAATAATAGAATTAGTCAATTTATATAATGGAACTAGTCGTGCTAAAGAGGTAGCAGATAGATATACTGAAAAAGCAATTGCAAGGATTGAAAAGCTTCCAAATTGTGAATCAAAGGATATAATCAGAAGTACGGTTATAAATCTATTAAAAAGAGATTATTAGATCCCAAATTAAAATTTTTTAATGAGCTGTTTTAAATCAACCTATAGGATGGAATACTTAGTACATTCTATAGGTTTTTATTTGCTCAAAGAGCTGAACCAAGGATTATATTTTTAAAATGCCTAATAAGACATAGCATGTGACAAAAGACCTGCTAAATGGTATAATGGGATAAACAATATTTACATTAAGACCAAAATCATGTATTTATATCTAGTATATTATCTCTACTTAGGCATAAGGAGAGGATAGAAATGAGAAAGACTATTTTCATTTTAATTATAATAATATTATGTACAGGATTATTAGGCTGTGGACCTAAAAAACAGCTATATAATCCAGGAGAATATGTTGGCGTTGGAGAAGGCCATCATGGTCCTATTAGAGTAATAGTTACTACAGATGAATACAGTATAATAGATATCCTAGTAATTGAAGAATATGAAATGCCAGAACTGGCAGTTATTGTTTACGATAAAATACCTAAAAAAGTAATAAAAACTAATAATGCAAACGTTGATGTTGTTGCTGGTGCTTCCTATACAAGTGTTGGGCTTATTGAAGCTATTAATGATGGGCTTAATAAGGCACTTATAGCACCAAATAAATAATACATTGCATTCGTCCATGAATAATAGCCAAGACTTCTCCGGAAGAAGTTTTGTTTATTACGGATTATAACAAAAGGGGTATTAGTATGAAACTACAGTATAAGATTACTATATTTATGACCTTGATGCTTATTGTAGTAGTAGGTGGTGTTGGCGTATTAACCTTTAAGCAAGTTGAAAACACCATAGAGAATCAAATGGAAAATAATGCTATGGACTTGGCAGTAACTATAGCTTCTATGGATATTATAAAAGAGACTTTGGCTACAACAAAGGATTATAGAGTTATACAAGACAAGATTGAAAGCTTTAGACATGAGACTAGATTTCAATATATTATTGTTATGGATATGGAGGGTATAAAGTACTCATATCCTATAGAATATGATTTAGGGAAAAAATATATTAGTGGCGGGGAAGAAAGGGTATTAAAAACAGGAGAGGCTTATGTTTCGGCAGACAGAAATGTACTAATATCAGCTATAAGAGCTTTTGCACCAATTTACCATGAAGGAGAACAAGTTGGAGCAGTATTGGTGGGACTCTTAAACAACACGGTATACGAAGAAATAGGACCCTATATATTTAATTTTTGGAAGACTCTTTTAGTAGGACTTATTGTAGGTGTTATTTGCGCAGCAGTTCTTTCTTACAATATTAAAAAGACTATTTTTGGTTTAGAGCCGAAAGAAATCGCACTTTTACTTGGGCAAAGAGATAATATAATCCATAGCTTAAAAAATGGGATTATGGCAATTGATGAAAAAGGAAAAATTATATTATTAAACAAGAATGCAAAAGATATTCTTGGCTTGAAAGACGAAGATGTAGGGAAGAATATATACGATTTAAACCTAGCATATACAAAACAGTTAAGTGAAGTGTTAGAAAATGGTGAATCTATATATAATGAAGAGGTTAAAATAAACCTTAGGAAAGTACTTCTTTGTAGTCATACTATAATGAAAGATCATAGAAACGAAATAATAGGAGTAGTATCTAGCTTTCAAGATTTATCTGAGGTTAAACGCATGGCAGAAGAGCTTACAGGTATAAAAAAGCTTACTAATGACCTTAGAGCTCAAAATCATGAATTCCTGAATAAGCTTCATACTATATCAGGACTTATACAACTAGAAGAATATAACAAGGCTATTGATTATATATCTGATTTATCTGACAGAAGACATGAGATATTAGGAACATTAACATATAAGATAAAGGATGCTCATTTAGCTGGGATATTGCTTTCAAAGTATAATAAAGCATCTGAATCTAAAATAGAAATGATAATAGATCCTAGTTCAAACTTAACAGTTATTCCAGATACAGTTACTGTTGACGAGGTATGTTCTATAGTTGGGAACTTAATAGAAAATGCTATAGATGAGTTAGTTAAAATAGAAAATGGGAAGCTTTATATTAAGATCAATTCGGACACAGATGGATTAAGAATAATAGTTAAGGACAATGGATTGGGAATAAAAAAAGAGATGAGAGATAAGATTTTTAAAAAAGGATTTACTACTAAAGTAGGGAATAGAGGGTATGGATTAAACATAGTTAAAAAAATCATAGATGAAGCAGATGGGATAATAGAGCTTAATTCTGATAAAGGGACAAGCTGGAATGTATTTATTCCAGCAAATAGGAGGGATTAATTTGATAAAGGTTTTA
Source organism: Proteiniborus ethanoligenes (assembly GCF_900107485.1). Taxonomy (NCBI): domain Bacteria; kingdom Bacillati; phylum Bacillota; class Clostridia; order Eubacteriales; genus Proteiniborus; species Proteiniborus ethanoligenes. The sequence goes on along the minus strand of NZ_FNQE01000030.1, from coordinate 39,633 downwards.
ATAGTTGAAGATGATCCTATGGTTAGGGAAATAAACGAAAAATTTTTAAAAAGAGTAGAAGGCTATAAGCTACTAAATAGTGCAAGTTCAATAGAAAGAGCTAAGGAACTGATTTTAGAAGAATGTCCTGATCTCATTTTATTAGACATATTTTTCCCACAGGGGAAGGGTTTAGAGCTTTTAAAATGGATACGGAAAAAAGATATGAAAATTGATGTAATATTAATAACTGCTGATAGAAATATGGAATCTGTGGAAGAGGCCTTTAGATATGGAGCAGTAGATTATATTATTAAGCCTTTTGTATTCGAAAGGTTCAAAGAAGCAATGAATCAATATAGAAACAGAAAAAAGGGACTTGAAACTAATGGTTGTATAAACCAAGAAATAATTGATAAATACCTTCTAAATGAAAAGAAAGCCGCTACTAATCTCCTAGAGGATATCGGAGAAGTTAAAGGATTTAGTCAATATACCTATGAAAAAGTATTAGAGTATATAGAAGAAATGAAGGGGAAAACCTTTACCGCTCAGCAGGTAGCTAAGGATATTGGAGTCTCAAGAATTACAGCAAGAAGATATTTAGATTTTCTAGAAAAAGAACAAAAAATAGTCCTTGAGCTTGAATATGGAAAAGTTGGGAGACCTCAGAACAAGTATAGACTGAGGGAAGATTAAAAAAACTAATAGTATAGAGCATATATATTAGAGATCGGCATGTTCTTAAGATGATAATTTCGTTTTCTTAAGATTTAAAAAGATCTCTATTTTTATTTTGACAAAAATTATCAAAAAATTAACTATGTTTTTATTTCCATTTAAAAGGGTAATATTAAAGTAAGAGAACAAAACTAATTTAATTTTAGAGGATTAGTTTTCCATATATGAAAACTATTAAAGCAAAGAATAGGAGGATTGATTTAATGTTAACAGAAAAGTTTAATCCATTAAAAGAAGAGATGCTTAATATACTAGATTATGAAGGAAACATAGTAGATGCTAATTTAGAGCCTTTTATTGAGAATGATAATCTATTGAAGATGTACCACACTATGGTTCTGGCAAAGGTGGCAGACATAAAAGCATTGCAATACCAACGTCAGGGTAGGATGCTCACATATGCGCCTAATAGAGGTCAAGAGGCTGCTCAAGTAGGCTCCATAGCAGCTATAGAAAAAAGTGATTGGTTAGTTCCAGCCTTTAGGGAGCTAGGGGCATGGCTTTACAAGGGAGTATCTCTAGAGCAGGTATACCTGTACTGGTATGGAAATGAAATAGGCAGCAAGTTTTCTGAAGATGTAAAAATGCTTCCTGTGTCCGTTCCTATAGCATCACAGCTAAACCATGCGACTGGCATAGCTATGGCTTCAAAGATAAAAGGAGAAAATGATGTGGCTATTGCATATGTTGGAGATGGGGGGACATCACAGGGAGAGTTCCACGAGGCAGTAAATTTTGCTGCTGTATTTCATGCACCTGTAATATTCCTAATTCAAAACAACCAATGGGCTATATCAGTGCCTAGGAGTATGCAGACAAAGTCAAAAACATTGGCACAAAAGGCAATAGCCTATGGAATACCTGGTATTCAGGTGGATGGTAATGATGTTCTAGCAATGTATGCAGCAACAAAGGAAGCAGTAGATAGAGCTAGAAGAGGTGAAGGACCTACTATTATTGAGGCAGTAACATATAGACTAGGGCCTCACACAACTTCAGATGATCCAACAATATATCGTGATGATAGTGAGGTTAAAGAATGGGAAAAGAAAGATCCAATTGAAAGATTTAAGAAGTATCTCATAGATAAAGGCTTATGGAGTGAAGAAAAGGATAAAGCACTTTATGAGGAATATGAAAGCTATGTAGGGGAAACCTTTAAGAAAGTTGAAGAATCAGGATTAGTTTCATTAGAGGATGTATTTAAATACACTTATGATGAAATGACTCCAAACTTAATAGAGCAATATGAAGAATATAAGAAGTATCTTGAAGAGGAGGGACAATAATGGCATTACTAAATAATATAGGTGCATTGACACATGCATTAGATAAAGAAATGGAAAGAGATAAGTCTGTTGTAGTTTATGGAGAAGACGTAGGTCATGAAGGTGGAGTTTTTAGAGCTACAGTTGGGCTACAGCAAAAATACGGTAAGGATAGATGCTTTGACACACCACTTTCAGAGGCAGCAATAGTTGGGTCAGCTATTGGAATGGCCATAAACGGACTTAAACCTGTTGTTGAAATTCAATTTTCAGGATTTGTACTTCCAGCAGTCAATCAAATACTTGCACATGCTGCTAGAATGAGGAATAGAAGTAGGGGCAAATACAATCTTCCTATGGTAATAAGAATGCCCTATGGTGGTGGAATTAGAGCCTTAGAGCATCATTCGGAAAGCTTAGAAGCAATATTCTCACATATTCCAGGACTAAAGGTTGTAATCCCTTCTACACCCTATGACACAAAAGGCTTATTACTATCAGCAATAAGAGATCCAGACCCAGTAATATTTATGGAGCCAAAGAGAATATATAGGGCCTTTAAGCAAGAGGTTCCTGAGGAAGATTATACAGTTCCAATAGGAAAGGCTAAGATAGTTAAAAGTGGAAAGGATATAACTGTAGTAACATGGGGTGCCTTAGTTAGAGAAGCTCAAAAGGCAATAGAGGAAGTAGAAAAAGAAGGAATCAACGTTGAATTAATAGATTTGAGAACTATATCTCCAATAGACAAGGAAACAATAATTGAATCAGTAAAGAAAACAGGAAGGTTTCTAGTTGTCCATGAAGCAGTAAAATCCTTTGGGGCAGGTGCAGAGCTTATATCCATAGTAAATGAAGGAGCGTTTTTATATCTGGAGGCTCCACCTACACGACTTACTGGATTTGATATAACTGTTCCACTACCAAAGGGAGAGCATCATTTTATTATTGAACCAAAGAAAATAGCTTATAAAATCAGAGAAGTAGTAAAGTTCTAGGAGGTGATTAAATGTTTGAATTTAAATTTGCAGATATTGGAGAAGGTATTCACGAGGGAGTACTTCTTAAATGGTTTGTAAAAGAAGGAGATAATATAAAAGAAGGTGATTCACTATTTCTTGTAGAAACAGACAAGGTAAATGCAGAGATACCATCACCAGTAGGGGGCAAAATAAATAAGCTTATGGCTGAGGTAGGAGATACAATCCACGTAGGGAATACAGTAGTAATTATAGATGACGGAAGGGAACTCTCAGAAACTAAAAAAGAGCAAGAGCCTGTAAGTGAGGATGAAAAAGGTGCAGGTGTAGTAGGTGAAATAGAAGTATCTTCTGAGATTATAGAAAGCAGTGATGAGGGGAAATATGAAGAAAAAGACATAAAAGTCAAGGTGCTTGCAACTCCTGTAGCCAGAAAGCTAGCTAAGGATTTAGGAGTGGACATAAATCAAGTAAAGGGTACAGGACCTGCTGGAAGAGTGATGAAGGAAGATATACAATCCTATAATGAGAAAAACAAAGATATAAAAGAAAGCAATGTATTTATCCAACCAGTAGGAGATACCTTCATAAAGCAACCAGCCATACGTGAGGAAATAAAGGTATATGGCGAAGTAGAAAGAGTTCCTATATCAAGGCTTAGAAAAACTGTTGCAGAAAACATGGTTTTATCCAAGACCATAATTCCACATGCTACTACAATGGATGAATTTGATGTAACTGAGCTAGTAAAAATAAGAACAGAACAAAAAGAAATAGCCATAGATAAAGGTATAAATCTAACCTATATACCGTTTATTATAAAGGCCTTAACAATAGCCTTAAAGGAATTCCCTGTATTTAATTCCAGTTTTGATGATATAAAGGATGAAATTATTTACAAAAGATATTATAATATTGGTATAGCAACAGATACTCAAGAAGGGTTAATGGTTCCAGTTATTAAAAACGTTGATAGTAAGGGAATATTAGAATTAGCAAAGGATTTAGATGAAACAATTGAAAAAACTAGAAATAGAACTATAGGTATAGAGGAACTATATGGTGGAACCTTTACAATAACAAACTATGGTGCTTTGGGTTCAACCTATGGAGTGCCAGTAATAAGGTATCCTGAAGTGGCAATACTAGGAATAGGAAAGATTGATAAAAAACCAGTGGTATTAAATGATGAAATAGTTATTAGGCATATGATGCCTGTATCTCTGAGCATTGACCACAGAATCATAGATGGTGGAGACGCAGGAAGATTTTTAATGAGGCTAAAGGAGCTTTTGAGTAACCCTATGTTGCTGTTACTAAGCTAAAGGAGGTCAAAGGATGAAACAGTATGACATTTTAATTCTTGGAGCAGGTCCAGGAGGCTATGTAGCTGCCATTAAGGCTGCGCAAATGGGAGCTAAGACTGCAATTGTTGAAGCAGGTGAATTAGGAGGAGTGTGCCTCAATGTAGGCTGTATACCTACTAAAACATTATTAAAGAGTGCAAAGGTATACGAAAGCATAATGAATGCAGATAAGTATGGCATCAATATTGGGGACAAAAGTTTAGTATCTGTTAATGTTGATGGAATGGTTAAGAGAAAGAATCAAGCAGTTAAGAGATTGACAAGTGGAGTAAAGCTATTATTAGAAAAAAATGGTGTAGACATTTACAAAGGCTTTGGTGAAGTTGTAGACAAAAACACTGTAAAAGTAAATGATGAAGTGCTAAATATTAAAAACCTAATCATTGCTACAGGCTCATCTCCTATGATACCAGAGGTAGAAGGTATAAAAGAATCTTTCGAGCAAGGTTATGCTGTTACTAGCACAGAAGTTCTTGATCCAAAGGAAATTCCAGAGCATTTAATAGTAGTAGGTGCAGGTACTATAAGCATCGAGTTTGCAACATTATATAATGCACTTGGCAGTAAAGTAACCATACTTCAACGTTCTCCAAGGATATTGTCAGGAATCGATAAAGACCTAAGTGAAGCAATGGCAAAGGTATTAACTAGAAAAGGTGTAAAGATAGTTTATGGAGTGAAGCACAAAAAATTTGAAGGAAATAAAATAGTAGTAGAAGTAAATGGAGAGGAAAAAATCTTTGAAGGAGATAAGATACTAGTCAGTCTAGGAAGAACTCCTAATTTAAAAGGCTTAGAAAGCTTAAACCTTGAAACTGATAGAAAAGGTATCATTACAGATGAAAGGTTGAGAACTAACATTGAGGGAGTATATGCAATAGGAGATGTAAACGGGAAAGATTTACTGGCTCATGTAGCCTCAGCAGAGGGTATAATTGCCGTTGAAAACATAATGGGCAAGGACAGTAAAATGAGTTATGATAAGATACCATCATGTATATACAGCTTCCCTGAAATTGCAACTGTAGGCTTAACAGAAGATGAAGCAAGGGAAAAAGGCTATGATATAGTAGTAGGCAATTTCCCATTAGGTGCGAATGGTAAGGCATTAGCAGAAGGGGAAAGAGATGGATTTGTAAAGATTGTAGCAAGTAAAGAATACGGTGAGATTTTAGGAGTTCATATGATGGCATCCACTGCTACAGACATGATTGCAGAAGGGGTCATGACCATGGAGCTAGAAGGAACTCTAGAAGATTTAGCTAGAGGAATTCACCCTCATCCAACGCTTTCAGAAACAGTTATGGAAGCAGCACATCTGGCATTAGGCAGTCCAATCCATACTTTAAAACAATAAAGCAAGGGCAATAAAGCAAGGGGACGGGGTTAGTACTTCAATTGAAGCACTAACCCCGTCCCCTTGCTTGGAGACAAACATTTATTCTTGAATTGACAATGTATATAGGATAAAATAGATTATATGAGCGGAAAATGCAATAGTATTTAAAGAAACAATAGAGAAAGGGGGCTAGAATAATTGAAAGCGATTGAGATTTTTAAAGATTTATGGGAAACTGCTAAAAGTATTATTCCAATATTGACAGTATTATTATTTTTTCAAATAGTTGTACTAAAAAAACCATTAACTAATATCAAAGGATTAGTAATAGGCCTTATACTTTCAATAATAGGACTCAATCTATTTTTGAAAGGAATCTATTTGAGTATTATACCCTTAGGAGATACTGTAGGAGAAAGCCTTGTAAATGTTGATAATAAATATTTTATTATTCTGATTGCATTTTTCATAGGCTATGCTTCTACCTTAGTAGAGCCAGCACTGAGGGCATTGACCCTAGAGGTAGAAGAAATATCCATAGGAGTAATACGCAGCAAAATACTACTTCAAACAGTAGCCTTAGGATTTGGTATAGGTATGGCAATAGGTATGTTTAAAATACTTAATGGAATACCTACATCAAAAATTGTTATGCCAATACTTCTAGTAATAGCAGTATTGCTTTACTTTACACCAAAGGAATTCACAGGTATTGCTTTTGATGCTGCTACATCAACTACAGGTCCTGTAAACGTGCCATTGAACATGGCTATAGCCATAGGATTGACCCGAATAGTAGGCTCCAGTAATGCCTTAGTGGATGGTTTTGGAATTGTTGGAATCATGTCTTTAATGCCTATTGTTGCTGTGCTTACATTAGGTATACTTGTTAGATAAAGGAGGTTTTAAAATGCTAGACGTATTAGGGATTATTGCTATAGTTGAAAGAGGAAAAGCTGACTATGTTGTAAAAAAAGCAAAGGAAGCAGGAGCTCAAGGTGCTACTATTTTATACGGAAGAGGAACAGGTACTCACGAGGAAAAAAAATTATTTAATATTCACATAGAATCATCAAAGGAATTAATAATCATTCTAGTAGAAAAAGATAAAATGAAGCCGATATATGATGCAATAGTAGAAGCAGGTAAGTTAAATGATCCAGGAACAGGAATTATATTTACACTTCCTGTAGGTAATCTTTTAGGATTACATCATAGAGATAATATAGAGGAATAATAGGCTAAAAAGTCTTTTATCGTTGCACTATAAACTAAATAGAACTTATATAGAAAAAAGGTGCTGTAACTATATTTATTTCGTTACAGCACTTTTCAGCTATATTCTACTCAAAAAACATACAATCAATAAAATCATCAATACTTATACCATAAAAATATTCTCCAAAGCTTATGGAATTTAGTAGGGTTCTCACAGAATCTTCCCTAAAGCTAATACCACCTAAGAGTTGTTCAAGTTCAGATAAATCCTCTTTCCCGAAGAAATCACCAAATATTTTACATTCCTTAATTGTTCCATTGTGAACATTTAGTCTTATATCTAAGCCTCCTCCTGCATATCTTTTAGATTTTTGAAGATCAAAATCAGGAGATTCTCCATAAATCCATTCCCAAGTACTATATTTCTCATCCTTCATTTTGTTAATAACTGCAAGATCTTCTTCTGTTAGCTTATACTCTTTATTTTCAATATTATCAGTGCCAAGCATGAATTTTAAAAGGGTTTCCTTAAACTCTTCAACACTCATTTTTTGGGGAAGGTAATCATATATATTGCCAACTCTGCTTCTAACTGATTTGATTCCCTTTGATTCTATTTTGTCTAATTTTACATTTAGGACATCCTTAAGTATATCTAAATTAGTATGGAATAAAATAGTCCCATGGTGAAGCATTTTATCTTTGTAGTAGTATTGAGCATTCCCAGAAATTTTCTTACCATCTACAGTTATATCATTTCTTCCTGAAAACTCTGCATTTACACCAAGCATGTTTAATGCATCTATTACTGGCTTTGTGAATTTTCTAAAATTATTTGCACTATCACCTTGGCTGGAGGTGATAAAAGTAAAGTTTAAGTTGCCGTGATCATGGAATACTGCTCCACCACCAGACATTCTTCTAACTACGTTTATATTATTATCCTTAATGAATTTACTGTTTATTTCCTCTATAGTGTTTTGATTCCTTCCAATAACTACTGTTGGTTCATTAATCCATAGTATTATTATGTCATCTTCTAAAATTAAATGCTTTAGAGCATACTCTTCCAATGCAAGATTGAAGTATGGATTATTACATTCATTTTTAATATTTATCAATATTTTCACGTCCTTTTCATATATACTTTTCATTTAATATTAATATACCCTAAATTGCTTCCACTGAAAAGACTTTATGTCTAAAACTATTTCAATCTTGATTGCAATGTAGCTTTCTATGTTGTATATTATCTATAAGGCTTAAGAAAGACTTATAGAAATAAAATTTTAATATACAGCAAACCTTGCAAAAAATATTTAACCTATGAATGCAAATTTATTATGCAAAGGATAAAAAGTCTTTCATAATAACAGAAGGGAGATACTAATATGTTTTGTACAGAGTGTGGCAACAAATTGGAGCAAGAGGCAAAATTTTGTAGTAGCTGTGGCAGCATGGTAAAGGGAGAAGAAAAGCAAGAATCCCAGCAATTACAGCTATCTCAGGAGTCAAGTACTATAGCTACATACGAAAATCAAAAAGAGATAAAAAAGAGAAATGTATCCATGTCTAAATCTAAATGGGCTATAATTGCTATATCTCTAGTAATCATATTACTTATAGGTTTGATGGCTAAAGATTATGTAATATATGCCATATCTCCAGAGCTTTATATTAAAAATGCTTTTGGTAATACCATACATAGTGTAACAAAGGATTATTATAAAATGCAGTCACTAATATTAGGAAATAATTCATCAGATTTAAGCTATTCTACAAGTGCTAATGTATCTATAAAAGATGCAAGCCACACAGATCTATGGGAGAATGCAAACTTGTATATTTTAAAAGGATTAGGTATAGATTTTAAAACTATTTTTGATAACAAAAACAAAGAATACTATTTCGCTGGCAAATACCAAATATCTGGGAATGATGTAGCGTCCTTAAATTTAAAGCTTGATGATAATGAATTGTTATTGAACGTGCCAGAGCTATTTGACGAGGCTATAAGCGTACCTTCTAAAAGCTTTGGAAGTGAGTGGAACAGATCAATATTTGGTAGAGAAAGCTATTATAGTTTTGATGATGACCTGGACATATCTCTTTCAAATTTGTTAAAGATGCAAAACCCAGCAGAAACGGATACCCAAACTAAAAGTAGATATATAGATTCATTTAAAACAATGTTAGCTAACGGACGTTATGAGAAAAATGGAAGTACAACCTTGATGATTGGTGGGGCAATGAAAAAATGTAATAGAACTACTATACTTCTGAGGGAAGATAATGTAAAACAAGGACTTATGGATTTTTTAAATGCCTTAAAGTCAGATGATATGATAAAAACTTGGTCAAATAGCTTTAACCAAGGATATAGCTATTATGATTTTGAAGAAGCTATAGATGAAGCTAAATATGAATTAAAGGAAAATTTTAAAGCTGATAAAGTCTCTATAGATTTATTTACTAATAATGGGAAGGTAGTAAAGGCTGAATTCATAATCATTCCTGATAGTGATTATGAGGAGGATAGACTAGAAGCTAATATTGAGCTTTTAGGCGAAAAAAGTCTTATAGATAATTTCAAGCTAGAGATTGCAGTAGCAGATGAGAAGATAATGTTTGAAAGCGAAGGTAATCATACAGGAAAAAACAATATGTTTATAGATAATAGCAAATTTACTGTGAAAACCTATTATGGCGAAGAAGTAATCTTTAACTCATCAACTAAAATTGATTTTAATAAGGATAGGAATAACTTTGATTTAGATATAAAATTATCTGCAGATGGTGAAAGCATAAGATTTAATACAATAGGTGATTTTAAATTATCTAACAAATCTATTTCTTTTATATCTGATGAGATCCAATTTACATATAAGGATTACTATGATGATGTACTTAAGATTAATCTTAGTGCAAATATTATAAAAGAAAATAGTGTGAAGGATAAACCAGACTTTGATAAATACAGTAAATTAAATGTATTCAAGATGGATGAGTATGAAATGTACAATTTTATAAGTTCAATCGAAGAAAGAGCTTTTTGGCTTGGTCAAAAAATTGAAGAATATTATAATTATTAAAATAGAAAGCGGCAGAGAAATTAATCTCTGCTGTTTTTTCTGAATTGACCTGAATATACTAATAAAGTAAAATAGATAGATAAGAATCTATAGAGCATAATATACCTTAAAATACAATCGAAAACAGGAGGAATTAGATGGGCATTAGACTTTTATTATATTTAGGATTATTGATTATAGGTGGGATATTTGGCTACAAAGGCTTTGGTGGAGAGAAGCTAAATTCAAAGTTAGGAATTATTCAGACCATATGTCTTTTGTTTTTGCTCTTTATAATGGGTGTTAGAATGGGATTAGATGAAAAAGTCATATCCTCATTCTTAGAGCTAGGACTACAAGCACTTATAATTTCAGTATTCACAATAGTTTTTAGTGTACTATTGGTAATGAGTGTAAAAAAATATGTTGTAAAAAATATGAAGCAAGGAGAGCAGAAAAATGAGCTTTAAAATCATATTAGCAGTAGCAGCAGGGGTTGGAATAGGATATTTTGCCTTACCTAGCCATCTATTACAATATACAGATTATATACTAGATATAGGTATATGCTTGCTTTTATTTTTTGTGGGCATTGATATAGGAAAGCACAAGGATGTATTTAATACAATTAAGAGAATAGGCTTTAGGGTACTTCTAGTACCTATTATGATAATAATAGGGAGCATATTTGGAAGTGTTGTGGCGGGGTTTATTTTAGGTATTCCTGCAAATGAGGCAGGAGCAGTAGGAGCAGGCTTAGGCTGGTACTCATTATCCTCTATGATGCTATCCACATACTCATCAAAGCTAAGTGCACTTGCATTTATTTCAAATGTTACTAGAGAGATTATAGCACTACTAACAATACCCCTTATAGCTAAATATATAGGAGACGTAGAAAGTGTAGCCCCTGCAGGAGCTACTTCAATGGATACATCATTGCCCCTCATAGCTAGCTCTACAAATCCTCACACTGCAATTATTGCATTTATTAGCGGAGTTATATTGTCTACTTCTGTGCCAATATTAGTGTCAGTTATCATAAAGCTTTAAAGCAAGGGACGGGGTTGTTGCTTTTCTAGTACGAAGATAGAGTTACCACTTAAGAGAGGAGGAACTAAGTATGATAAAGCTAATCAAGAATGGAGAAGTATATTCACCAGATTATATTGGGAAAAAAGATATATTAATAACAGGAGAGAAAATTGGATATATAGAGGATTTCATAAGTATTCCAGAAAACTTCCTAGATATTGAAGTCATAGATGCAAGTAATCGAATAGTAGTTCCAGGTTTTATAGACGGACATGTTCATATAACTGGTGGAGGAGGCGAAGGCGGCTTTAAAACTAGAACACCAGAAATTCAACTAACAGACATTACAAAAGGCGGAGTTACTACGGTTATAGGAGTTCTTGGAACTGATGGGACTACTAGAACTATGTCAAACTTACTGGCGAAGGCATATGCTTTAGAAGAAGAGGGCATAAGTTGTTATGTACTAACAGGCTCATATCAAGTACCGATAAGAACAGTTACAGGCAGCATTCAAGACGATATAATACTTATAGATAAAATAATAGGAGTTGGAGAAGTGGCATTATCAGACCACAGATCTTCACAGCCTACATTAGAGGATATAGCTAAAATCGCTGCTGAAGCTAGGGTTGGAGGGATACTATCAGGAAAAGCAGGTATTGTGAATATTCATATGGGTGACGGGAAAAGAATGATAAGTTTCATAGAGAAAATACTAGAAGAAACTGAGATACCATCCAGACAATTTATCTTGACTCATATTAGTCGAAATTCAGAGCTCTTCAAAGCTTCAATAGAATATGCTAAAAAGGGGGGGTTAGTAGATATTACTACTAGCAGCTCAAGGGAAACAAATGATAATGGTGAGCTGACGCCTAGTAAGGCTTTGAATACTATGCTTAGTAATGGTGTAAATATTAAAAACATAACATTTACCTCTGATGGGCAAGGTAGCCTACCTATTTTTGATGAGAAAAAAAGATATGTAGGGCTAGGTGTTGGAAAGGTTACTTCTCTATATGCTGCTGTAAGAGATGCTGTATCATCGGAAAAAGTTTCTTTAGAGGATGGATTGAGGTTGATTACTTCAAATCCAGCAGATAACTACATGCTTAAAGATAAAGGCTATATTAAAGTAGGAAATGATGCCGACATAGTATTTTTAAACAAGACTGACCTTATAATAGATACGGTAATAGCTAGAGGTAAGGTAGTGATTCAAAATGGCGAAGTAAAAGTTAGAGGAACATTTGAAGTATAATAGAATAGTAATTCTTAAAAAACTAGCAAGGCTTTTATTTGATTAAGTACAGTAATCATTTAAAAGTCTTTTTTTGTTTTTGATTGAAAATAAAAAATACTTGCACAATTAAACACTTAGTATTATACTATACTTAGCAATACTAAGTATAGTATAATTGCGAGGTGAAGCTTTGAGCGGAATTGATAAACAGCTAAAAAAAGGGGTTTTAAATATTCTAATTCTAAAAATGATAAATAGAAAGGATATGTATGGCTATGAACTAATTCAAATAATGGATGAAAAAAGCAATGGTTATTTTAAGCTGAAGGAAGGCTCTCTATATCCTGTTCTCTATAGATTAGAGGATGAAGGACTTATTGAAAGCTATTGGAATCAAGAGCCTTATAAAAGAACTGTGCCTAGAAAATATTATAAAATTACTAAAAAAGGTAAGGCTGTACTGAAGGTATATATTGAGGAATGGAATGATTTTTTAGAGAGCACTAAAAGCATACTAAAGGGAGATGAGTAGGAGTGAAAAATTCAAGCCATGAAAGATATATAAAATCCGTTATAAATAATATTAGATGTAATGAAATTACAAAAAGAAAGATAAAAGAAGATTTACTTAATCATATTCAGATAAAATCTTTTGAAACAGGTGAAACAGATCCCTGGAGACTAATGGGAGACCCACAAGAAGTTGCAAAAGAATTTAGAGAAAATATGGATTTGAAAGATGATTATGGCTATAGGTATCCAGAGTATGAATATATATCTAAAACAAGGATATTTGGAATTCCATTAGTTCACATAAATAACAGAAGAAACGGTGTCGCTAAAGGTATTATAGCAGTTGGTGGAGTTTCTATAGGCGTACTTAGCCTTGGCGGAATATCCTTTGGATTATTTAGCTTTGGCGGGGTTTCCATAGGATTATTGATAGCCTTAGGTGGATTAGCAGGATCCCTTGGATTTGCACTAGGGGGTGCTGCCTTTGGATATTATATGGCGATGGGAGGAGCTGCAATAGCACAACATTTTGCAATGGGAGGATATGCTCAGGCAAATGTAGCTGTTGGAGATACGGTAAAAGGAATAATTACTGTATTCAAGACTAAGGGAACCGGAGACTTTCTTTTTAAAACACCAGTAAATGTCCAAGAATTTTCTGATGCAGTAAGAAACTTGTACCCTAAAATAGGCAAAATTACTTTTAGAATATTGGGCTTTTTTGTTGAGAATATGTGATGTAAATCAGCCCCAATAACTTTATAGTCATAACTAAATAATTTAAGCAAGTAAGTATTTTTTATCAATTAATTGCAAATACTAAAATATTCTTTCCTATTCGTTACAAAAACATTTGCTTTATATAATAAAATTTGGTACAATACCATATAATTGATATAATTGCATTGAAGAGAAGTAGTAGGCTATGGAGTTGTTTTTAGAGAGTCGTTGGCTGGTGAAAAACGACAGCAACAGTATCCGAACTCGTCTCTGAGCTATTAAGGTGAATACATTAGCCTTAATCGGATAAATCCGTTAAAATTTTTGAGTGGATAGTATTAATTATACTGTCAATTAGAGTGGTACCGCGAACCTTTCGTCTCTATATGAGTTGAAAGGTTTTTTTGTTTTTAAAACTATGAAACCAACTTTAATCAAGGAGTGAGAGCTTTGAAAGAGTATAATCCAAAATCAATTGAAAAAAAATGGCAAGACATTTGGGATGAAAAAGAAACCTTTTATGCTTCTGAAGATAAATCGAAGCCGAAATTCTATGCATTAATAGAATTCCCGTATCCATCAGGACAGGGACTTCACGTAGGCCATCCTAGACCATATACAGCACTAGATGTAGTAGCTAGAAAAAGAAGAATGGAAGGATATAATGTACTTTATCCTATGGGATGGGATGCATTTGGACTACCAACTGAAAACTATGCAATACAGAACAAAATTCATCCTGCAATAGTAACAGAAAAAAATGTTGCTAGATTCAAAGAACAGCTAAAATCTCTAGGACTATCTTTTGATTGGTCTAGAGAGATAAATACAACTGATCCTGAATATTTCAAGTGGACACAGTGGATATTCCTTAAGCTTTTTGAAAAAGGATTAGCGTATAAGAAAGAAGCATCTATAAATTGGTGCAACAGCTGTAAAGTAGGACTTGCAAATGAAGAAGTAGTAAATGGTGGCTGTGAACGATGTGGAGGAGAGGTAGTTAGAAAAACAAAAAACCAATGGATGTTAAAGATCACAGAATATGCAGAAAGATTAATCAATGATTTAGATTTAGTTGATTATATTGAAAGAGTTAAAATACAACAGAAAAACTGGATAGGTCGTTCAGAAGGTATGGAGGTAGACTTTAATATTACTGGTGATAAAAAAGTTACTGTATATACAACCAGACCAGATACTCTTTTTGGTGCAACTTATATGGTAATATCTCCAGAACATCCACTCATAGATGAACTAAAAGATAAAATCAATAATTTTGATGAAATTGAAGAATATAGAGAATATGCACATAAAAAATCAGACTTTGAAAGGACTGAATTGAATAAAGAAAAGACAGGAGTACAAATCGATGGAATAAATGCAATAAATCCTGTAAATAAGAAAGAAATACCTATTTGGATATCTGACTATGTGCTTATGTCCTATGGAACTGGTGCAATCATGGCTGTTCCTGGGCATGATACTAGAGACTGGGAATTTGCTACAAAGTTTGGTCTGCCTATAGTTGAAGTAGTAGCAGGAGGAAACATCAAAGAAAGCGCATTTACTGATATTGAAGATGGTGTAATAGTAAATTCTGACTTTATCAATGGTCTTCCAGTGAAAGAAGCAAAAGAGAAAATAAGCGATTGGATCGAGGAAAAGGGAATAGGCCACAGAAAAACTAATTATAAATTAAAAGACTGGGTATTTTCAAGACAAAGATACTGGGGAGAACCAATACCACTAGTATATTGTGAAAAATGTGGTTGGGTACCAGTGCCAGAAGAACAGCTTCCAGTACTATTACCAGAAGTAGAAAGCTATGAGCCGACAGATACAGGAGAATCACCATTAGCAAATATTAGAGAGTGGGTAGAAACTACTTGTCCTAAGTGTGGAGGCTATGCTGAAAGAGAAACGGATACAATGCCACAATGGGCAGGCTCATCCTGGTATTTCCTAAGATATACTGATCCACATAATGATAAAGAGCTTGCAAGCAAGGAAAATTTAGATTATTGGCTTCCGATAGATTGGTACAATGGTGGTATGGAGCATACAACACTACATTTATTGTATTCAAGATTCTGGCATAAGTTCTTATACGACTATGGTGTAGTACATTGTCCAGAGCCATATGGGAAAAGAACCTCACATGGTATGATACTGGGAGAAAATAATGAAAAAATGTCAAAATCAAGAGGAAATGTAGTAAACCCAGATGAGATAGTAGATGAATTTGGAGCAGATACTTTAAGACTATATGAAATGTTCATAGGCGACTTTGAAAAGAGTGTTCCTTGGTCTCAAAACGGTGTTAGGGGATGCAGAAGATTCTTAGACAGAGTGTGGAGACTTCAAGAGCTATTAGTAGATGGTGAACAATATTCTAAAGAACTAGAAACAAGTATGCATAAGACAATAAAGAAGGTAAGCGAAGACTTTGAAACCTTGAAGTTTAACACAGCTGTAGCAGCACTAATGAGCTTGCTTAACGAATTTAATGATGCTGGGAAAGTCAATAAAGAAGAATTTAAAACCTTCTTGATACTATTAAATCCAGTAGCCCCACATATTACAGAGGAAATATGGGCTGCAAACGGATTTAGTGGTATGCTAAATGAACAATCATGGCCTGTTTGGGATGAAGATAAAACAATAGATGATGTAATAGAAATTGCAGTTCAAATAAATGGCAAGGTAAGGGGAACTATGCTAATTCCATCTGACGCAACTCAAGAAGTAGCAAAAGCAAAATTTGCAGAGGATGAAAAGCTATACAGTCTAATAGAGGGCAAAACAATCGTTAAGGAAATATATGTACCAGGAAGAATATTTAACATTGTGGTTAAGTAGATAAAAAGCATAAAAATAGCACAAAAGTCCAGCTTTTATTCAAGCTGGACTTTTGTGATTTTAGAGGGTAAAGGGGTAATCTTAATTAATATCTATTTTTCTACTGCTATTTGCCTTGACTTCTTTTTTAGGAAGGGAAATTGATAGAATCCCATTGTCAAAATTTGCTTTGATATCTTCAGCTTTAATATTATCTACATAGAAGCTTCTTGATAGAGAACCAAATCTACGCTCTTTTCTGATATAGTTTTCTTTCTCTTCTTCAAATTGCTCATTTTTTTCAACAGATATTGTAAGCATGTCATCTTTAATCTCTACATTTAAGTTTTCTTTATTTACTCCTGGTAGCTCTGCCTCTAGAATATATTCACTATCCTTCTCTTTTATGTCAACCTTTATTTGACTGTTATTTAGAGCTGTAGGAAATAAATCAGCATTAAAGAAGCTATCTACAAAACTATTAAAGCTATCAAAATTAAAGAAGTCATTTGGCTTACTTATCATACTTTTACTTCTTCTGCTGTATGGAACTAATCCAAACATATAAACACCTCCTGTAAATTTTGTTGACTTTGACTTTCTTTGACCTTATCTATATTTTAATGTAAAATCTGTCAAAATTCAAGCTATATTTTAGGCGGAAAACAAAGAGTATCTTGCGAAAAATAGGATACAGCTTAAATATATAGAGAAATCTTGAGAAAACTTGTAATTTCTTTAAATATTAATGTGTTATATAAAAATTAGACTTTTTGTTAAAATAGGATGATAAAAACCCATTGAAAACAAATAACAAAACAAATCAGAAAAGGTAAGCACTCTATTGAATACTTACCTTAACTAGAAAGTAAAGATTTTATTTTTCAGTAATGCCTGTTTGAAATGAATAGACTACAGGTATTATGACTAATGTTAAAATTGTAGATACCATAAGTCCACTCATTAATGAAACGGCCATTGGAGTAAACATTGGACTGCCTGAAAGCACTAGTGGAATTAGACCTATAACTGTAGTAGTAGTGGTTAGAATAATTGGCCTAAATCTTTTATCTACTGCATCTATACAAGCTTCTTCTGCACTATGACCTTCATTTCTAGCAGTAGTTATATATTCTATAAGTAGAATTGCATTATTGACAACTACTCCAAAAAGACTAACTATTCCTAAGAATGCCATAAATGATAGTGGCTGTCTGAAAACAAATAATCCAACTAAAGAGCCTATTAAGGAAAGAGGTAGAGTAATGAGTATAATTAAAGGCTTAGCAAAGGATTTAAATTGGAACATAAGTATTATGTATATGGCTAATACAGCGAACATAGCTGAAAAACCAACATTACTGAATTTATCAACTATTTGTTCTCTTTCTCCATCAAAGGTAATAGTAAGGTCCTCAGTATCTATATTGTTAAGCTTATTTTTCTCAATGTTATTTTGAATATCTACTGAGCTATATCCATCCTTAACATCACTAAATACTGTGACAGTAACCTCCTTATTGTAAGTTGTTATGGTGTCTGTTTGCACACCAAGCTCAATATTTGCTATTTGTTTTAGTAAAACCTTATGTCCTCCTAAGGAGGATTTTATAGCTAAATTTTCAAGCTCACTCTTAGTGTAGATGTTGCTCTTTACAATGATAGAATACTCATTTCCACCCTTTCTAAATGTAGAAGCCTTTGCGCCCATTAAGGCAATATTTACTTGTCTTTGAACGTCTATCTTAGTAATACCATGACGCATTGCTACATCTGGATCAATATCTACAATGTACTCATAGCTTTTATTAGGTGCATCATCTCTAATGTTTATAGTACCGGATATATTTCTAATTTCGTCCTGAAGCTGTTCAGAGGCCTTCATTACTTTATCAAGACTCTCACCAGAAATCCTAATCCTTACAGGTGCTCCTATGGGCTCTGCATATTCTAATAGCTTAACCGTAGCTGTTCCTCCTACTATATTGTGGTCTAAAGCCTCTTGAAGATGATTTGCAAATTTTTCATTAGATTTAAAGCGACCACCTTTTTTAAGATCCAACTTTATCAATATTTGACCATGATCTGCAGAGGGAATAGTAGGCTGAACGGTTAAATAAAATTTAGGTAATCCACCACCTATTGAAGTGGTATAATCTATAACTTCTTCTTGCTTTGCAAGAATGCTTTCTATCTGTTCAGTTAATTGTTCTGTATCTTCAATATTTCCTTCGTTTTCGGACTGAATATCTATATATAGTACATTCTTATCTATGTAAGGAAAAAATTGAAGGCCTAATTGATAAGTCAAAAAACCAGTTAATAGTAATGCACCAAAGGATATGGCTATAGTGGCTTTCTTTTTCCTTAGTCCCCATAAAAGCATTTTATTGAAGAAGGGGTATAGCTTTCCTAGTCTAAACTTACTATTGCTTGTAGGCTTAAAGAATATATAAGCTAGAGTAGGAGTAATTATCATAGCAACTAAAAAGGAAGCACTTAATGATAATATTACTACCATTGGAAGACTGAAAACAAATTCCCCCACCATACCTGGAAGCAAAAGTAATGGTATAAAAGCAGCTATAGTAGTTAATGTGGAAGTAAATATTGGAACCATAGATTTTCTAGTACCTTCAATAACTGAATATAGCTTATCATGACCTTCATCTATTAAATATTGGATAGCATCGCTGACTACTATTGCATTATCTACCAACATACCTAATGCAATTATAAGTGCAGCAGTAGATATTTGATGAATCTTAATTTGCATTAGGCCCATGCCAACAAAAGTAACAATAATAGATAGTGGAACAGCAGTTGATACAACTAAGGCATTTCTAAGACCCATCCCAATAAATACTACAATTAATACAAATATTATACCTTGTACTAAACTACTCATAAATCCAGACACTGCATTACTTACGTCATCAGGCTGGAATAGAACCTCATCAAATATTATATCTTCAGGTACAGATGATTTTAAGCTGTTGAGAGTTTTTCTAACTTCCTTACCTATTAATACAATATTTTTATCTTGATCGAAGTATCCTGTCAATAAAACAGCATTTTTACCATTTTTCTTGTATTTTAGGCTTCCTTCCTCAAGCTCTAGAGATACTTTTGCGATATCTTTTAGCCTAATATAGGCGCCAGATTCTTTAGAAACTCCAATAATAGTATTTTCTATGTCTTGAACAGATGTATAAGCTCCTGGAATTTTCACATTAATCTTTGAGGTTTCACTCTTTATGCTTCCAGATGGTATCTCCATATTTTGTATTTGTAACAATTGAAGAACTTCATCTAAAGAAATATCTAATTGATTTATTTTATCCACATTTACAGTAACACTAACTTCTTTTTCAAGCTTACCATCTACTTCAAACCGAGAAACTCCATTTATTTTTGTGAGCTCATTTTTTATATTCTCCGCATAAGCAGCAAGCTGTTCATAGCTATAGCTGTCTCCTGAGAAGCTAATTATGATTCCAGAAGTATCAGCTAACTGTGTATTTACTTTTATTTCAGTAACTTCATCAGGTAAATTTGATTTAGCTTCGTTTACTTTATTTATTAACTCAGTCCAGGATTTATCCACATCGGCATCATTAGTTAGATATACAACTATTATAGCAACACTATTTTTAGAATAGGATACGACCTTATCGAAATCTTTTATTTGTTCAATCCTCTCTTCTAATTTTGAAGTAACTAGCTTTTGAACATCTTCGGGAGAAGCTCCTGGATATACTGCTGTAACCATTGCAACAGAAGGTGCCACATCTGGATTATCTTGCTTTGGAACTATGTAATAGCTATATAGACCAGCTATAGTTACTATTAAGGCTAAAAAGAGAGTAATTCTTTTATTACCTACTGCACTTTGAATAATTTTTTTCATAATCTCACCTCCGCCTAATTCTCAATGATGACCTTATAACCTTCTTTTACATTTTTCATACCCTTGACTATAAGCTTTTCATTGGGAGATAGGCCTTCTACTAATACTTTATCTTCGTAAACACTTAAAATACTAATATTCTTTCTAACTACATGTTCATCCATAACAACATAAACATAATCTTCTCCATCACTCATTATATTTACTATAGGAATCCAGATCCCACTCTCTTCACCTATTTGAAGCTCTACCTTTGCAATGGCACCTAAAAGAAAGTCCTTTTCAGATAACTGTTCATCAATGCTTAGCTCAACATTATAGGTTAAGGTTTCCATATCTACGGCTCTGTTTATATTCGAAACATGAGCTTTAAAATTTACATCATTTATAATTATATTTGCTCTAGTTTTAAGGTCTATTTTGCTAATATCCTCCTGTGATAATCCTACACTTACAATTTGTTCATCTGTACGAACTACTATGGCAGGATACCCTTGAGGAACTAGTTCTCCTTCCTTATACAATATGCTTACAATATATCCATCTGAGTCAGATACTAAAGAAGCATCATCTAGTAAGCTAAGCTGAGCTTCATATGCTGTTTTGGCTTGTTCATATTGTGAGAGTGCAGCTCTTTTATCCTCCTCAGTTGCTCCACTATTTACCTGATTTAAAGCTTCCCTTGCTAGCTTTAAGGAGCTTTCAGCATTGTCTAGCTGTAGCTTTACTTCATCTAGCTGCTGCTTTGAAATACTACCTGCTTCATATAGCTTTTGCATTTTCCCATAGGATTCTAATGCAAAATCATATCCGTCCTGTGCTTGCTTAACTGTCAACTCTGCTTGATTTCTTTGCTCTGAGGTAGCACCTTTTATTGATTTGTCATAAAGGGCCTTAGCAGCATCCATTTGATGCTTAGAAGCTGACACTGCCTTGTTTAAATCATCGGCATCTAATTCTATAAGCAGGTCACCTTTTTTAACATATTGACCTTCGGAAATATATATGGTCTTAATTTTTGCACTACTTTTAAAGCTATATTTCTTTAAATCCTTAGACTGTAATGTACCTATGTAATTTATTAAAATAGGAAAGGTTGTTGGCTCTAGGCTTTCCACTACTACTGGTCTTATATTTTCCTCTAGACTATTATTATCTATACTAGAGCAGCCTACTGAAAAAACCATAGATAGCATTATAATGAAGCAAAATATTCTTCTCATTTTATCTCCTCCAAAAACTATAAAAAATTATCTGTATCTTATAAAATTATATTTCAATATAAAAATAAAACAATATAGATTTAAATATAATTTATATATATTTATAGTATTATTATGCAATTTGTATGTCAAATAGTTTTTAAAATAACACGACATTATAATAAAGAAACATGTTGTAGTTATACAAACCACGTACTGGCTTTGCCTTTTAAACATTACAAATGTGTTACAAATTGAAAAAATAGTTGTAATTTCCATTTTATTTTAATATACTGGTTATGTTAGAAAATATTATGAAAAGGAGGTCGTGTCATGAGAAATAGAATAAATTTACTACTAAATAAAAATGAATTAAATATTTTATATACACGACCGGTGTCTTTAGTTTTTTAATGTAAATATTTTGAAATTTTATATTAGCTGATAAAGTCATAGGATTGTGTATGCTTTCCTATGGCTTTTTATATTTACCCTAAGAGTGTCTGGATTGTCTTTATGATTTGAAGGCTTTCTGCTACCCTTATGTGCTTATATTGCCATAGGAAATAATCCTATGGCTTTTTTCATCAAAAAAGGGGGAGTTAAAATGTTAAGTCTATTGAACAAAAATTGTAAAGGAATTTTAGGGTTAAGTAAGGATTATATTATTGAAACAGGTTAAAAATCATGTATAGAAGGACACTTATAAAGGGACGGTGAAAATATGGACGGTTTTAGAATGTTAATAAAATGGATGAAGGGAAATAGGTTATTATATATTGGAGCAATAATGAGTGTAGGATTTGCTACAGCTTTTACGCTAGCAGGACCACTAGTGCTTAGATTTTCTATTGACTCTGTAATAGGTAATCAGCCTATGGAGCTACCTATTTGGATAGAAAACATAATTAATTCAATAGGAGGAAGAAGTATACTGGTACAAAATCTTTGGTTATTGAGTATCTCACTCTTAATTTTAACTATGGGAAGAGGGATATTCATATATTTTAGAGGAAAGTGGTCAGCAGTAGCCTCTGAGTCTATAGCAAAGAATATTAGAGAAGAGGTTTATGATCACCTGCAGCATTTATCTTATGAATACCATGTAAAAGCAGAAACGGGAGATTTGATTCAGAGATGTACTTCAGATATTGATACAATAAGAAGGTTTTTAGCAGTTCAATTTGTTGAAATAGGGCAGGCTATTTTTATGGTAGCAATAGTCATGAGTATAATGTTTTCTCTAAATGTAAAGCTTACTATGATTGCTATGTCAGTAGTCCCAATTATTTTTGTAGCAGCAATAGTGTTTTTTATAAAGATAAGAGATGCCTTTAAAAACTCTGATGAGGCTGAAGGTAGACTTTCTAATGTGCTCCAAGAAAACCTTACAGGAATAAGAGTAGTTAGAGCTTTTGCTAGACAGCAATATGAAATAGATAAGTTTGATGATAAAAATATAGAATTTAGAAGCTTAACTTATAAGCTAATTAAATTATTAGCAGGCTATTGGGCATTATCAGACTTAGTATGCCTTTTACAGATTGGAGCAGTGTTAATCTTTGGTGCTCACTGGGCTGCTAAAGGAGAAATATCCCTAGGTACCTTAGTAGTTTTTACAACCTACGAGGGGATGCTTCTTTGGCCTGTTAGGCAAATGGGAAGAATATTAGCTGATTTCGGGAAAATGATAGTTTCTCTAAATAGAATAAGAGAAATAATAAATGAACCCTTAGAAATTACTGATGAAAAGCTATTAAAACCTGAAATAAAAGGAGATATAGATTTTCAAAACGTATACTTTGAATATGAAAAAGATAGGCCTATATTAAAGGAACTCACCTTTAAAGTAAAAAAAGGGCAAACAGTTGCTATATTAGGACCTACTGGAGCAGGCAAATCTACTTTAGTTCATCTTCTTGGTAGACTTTATGATTATCAAGGAGGTTCAATTAAAATAGATGGTGTAGAGCTAAAAGAAATAGATAAGAAATGGATAAGAAAAAATGTAGGTATTATCTTACAAGAACCTTTCTTGTATTCAAAAAATATAAAAGAGAATATTAAAATAGCAAAGAAGGATGCAATAGATTCACAGGTTTATGAGGCAGCACAAATAGCTTCTATTCATGATGTTATATTAGACTTTGAAAAAGGCTACGAAACATTAGTAGGAGAAAGAGGAGTTACTCTTTCAGGCGGTCAAAAGCAAAGAGTAGCTATTGCTAGGACCATAATCAATGACTATCCGATTCTTGTTTTTGATGATTCTCTTAGTGCGGTGGATACCGAGACTGATGCCAATATTAGAAGGGCTTTAAAATCAAGAAAAGAGGATACTACTACATTTATAATATCACATAGGATTTCTACCTTAGCAGAGGCAGATATTATTCTTGTTCTAGATGGTGGACAGCTAGTTCAATCTGGTACCCACCAGGAGTTAATAAGCCAACAAGGATTATATAGAAGAATATGGGATATCCAAAATTCTTTAGAACAGGAGCTTATGGTTGAGAGTAAAACAGTATAGGCTACTTTATTTGACAAAAAGGTGGTGTTAGTTAATGAGTTCGTTTCAAGAACAAGAGTATAACAACAATAAATTTGATTTAAAATTATGGAAAAAGATACTCTATTATGCAAAGCCTTTAAGAAAGGAATTAATTTTATTATGCTTCCTTATGGTAAGTCTTGCAGTAATAGATGCAATATTTCCTCTTATGACAAAGTTCATAATAGATAACTATGTAGTTAATAGTAATCTTAAAGGAATAACATTATTTAATAGGATATATATTGATGGGATTATAGTATTTGGAATTATATATGGAGTATTAGTCCTTATCCAAGTAGGAACTATAGGATTTTTCATAGCTATAGCTGGTAAAATCGAGACAGGGGTTGTATACGAAATAAGAAAAGAAGGCTTTAAGCATTTACAGGAGCTATCCTTTTCATATTATGATAATACACCTGTAGGATGGATAATGGCTCGAATGACTTCGGATGTTCAAAGACTAGGAGATACTATTGCCTGGGGTATCGTAGACATGGTTTGGGGATTTACCTTAATGATAGCTATTAGTATAGTAATGCTATTGCTTAACTGGAAGCTTGCACTAATTGTCCTTTCTGTAATGCCAATACTAGCAGTAGTTAGCATGTATTTTCAGAAAAAAATTCTAAAGGCACATAGACAGACAAGAAAAATAAATTCACGTATTACTGGTGCATTTAATGAAGGCATAATGGGTGCCAGAACAACTAAAACCTTAGTGAGAGAAGAAGGCAACCTTCATGAATTTGTAGAATTGACAAAAAGCATGAAAACTTATTCTGTAAGAGCAGCAGTATTTTCCTCATTATTTCAGCCTGTAGTTCTAGTGTTATCTACTATAGGTACAGGTCTGGCTCTTTGGTATGGAGGAGAAAATGTATTTTTGCAAGCTATTAGCTATGGTACACTAGTAGCATTTATATCATATACAGTTAGTTTTTTTGAGCCTGTTAGAGAAGTAGCCCGTGTGTTTGCAGAGCTTCAATCAGCTCAAGCTTCTGCTGAAAGGGTATTGTCAATGATAGATACAAAGCTTGAAATAAAAGATAGTGAGGATGTAGCAGCTGAATATGGAGATTCCTTAAATCCTAATAAAAAAGATTGGCCAGAAATTAAGGGCGATATAACCTATAAGGATGTAACCTTTGCATATAATACTGGTGAAAAGGTATTAGAAAACTTTAATCTTCATATTAAAGCGGGAGAAACTATAGCATTAGTTGGAGAAACTGGTTCAGGAAAAAGTACTATAGTAAATCTTGCCTGTAGATTCTATGAACCTACAAAGGGGCAAATATTCATAGATGGTGTTGATTATAAGAAAATGCCTTTACTTTGGCTACATTCAAATCTAGGATATGTTCTACAAGGACCTCACTTGTTTAGTGGCACTATAAAAGACAATATTAGATATGGAAATTTAGATGCAAGTGAATTAGAAATTATAAGAGCAGCTAAACTAGTAAATGCACATGACTTCATTAAAAAACTAGAAAAAGGCTATGATACAGAAGTTGGAGAAGGAGGCAGTAAGCTATCTACTGGTGAAAAACAACTTATATCCTTTGCAAGAGCAATTCTTGCTAATCCAAGAATATTTGTATTAGATGAAGCTACTTCTTCTATTGATACAGAAACAGAACAAAAAATTCAAGATGCTATACACAAGGTGTTGAAGGGAAGAACCAGCTTTATTATAGCTCACAGGCTTTCTACAATACGAACTGCAGATCGAATACTTGTCATTAAAGATGGCAAGATTATTGAAGAAGGAAACCATCTAAAGCTATTGAAGAAAAGAGGATATTATTATAGACTATATACAAATCAGTTTATAGAAGAACAAAATGCCAAAGTACTTAAAGGATAAAAAAGTCTTATTTTAGGTAGAATATTATGTAAGTAAATCCATGAATATTTCTACTAAGGAGGCTATAGTGTGAAAATGTTCTTTGTAACATTAAAAGAAAAAAGAGCTATATTAAATTCATTTAATAATATAGTTGAAGTAAAAGACGATAGAAATGAATACTCATATTATTTAAATGAGAACAATACATTTAAACTTGTAGCAAAGGGTTTTAATGAAGGTGGAGATGGGTATATATTTAACGATAAATTAAATGAGTACAATAATTCTAATGATGGCTGGGTAAGTGTCAGAGATTTTACTGCCCGTAGCCTAAGAGAATTACTTCAAAATACAGTAGATTCAAATCTACATTAAATATTAACTACAGACTAAGCAGTTCATTGGCTATGTTAATGGGCTGCTTTTTTCTGAAGGTTTAAAGGTGGTGGACACATATTATGGCAGAAAAAAGCAACTATAAGCAAGTCAGAAATGTACTAGGAGGTATTTTAGTACTGAACATCTTAGTAGCGCTTGCAAAAGTTATCTTTGGTAAAATCACTAATACTTCAAGTATGATTGCAGACGGATACCATTCTTTTTCAGATGGCTCGTCCAATGTTGTAGGTTTAATAGGAATATGGATAGCTGCCAGACCAGCAGATGAGAGTCATCCATATGGGCATCAAAAGTTTGAAACTCTTTCAACCATAGTAATAAGCCTTTTGCTTTTTTTTGTTTCTTATAATATATTGTCAGACGCTTATTATAGATTTAAAAACCCTATAACTCCAGAAATAAGTATTTATAGCTTTATTGTTATGATAGCTACCTTAGGAGTTAATCTTTGGGTAACTACATATGAAGCTAAAAGAGGAAGAGAACTAAAAAGCAGTATATTATTATCGGATGCTATGCATACGAGAAGTGATATCTATGTTTCTATTTCAGTTATTGTGAGCTTGATTGCTATAAGATTAGGCTTTGTAATTATAGATACAATTATTGCTGGTATTATAGCAATACTTATTATTAAAGCTGGACTTGAAATACTCATACCTGGAATAAATATATTATCAGATGCTAGTATGATTGATTCAGATAATATATATAATTTAGTAATTAAAGTTCCGCAAGTGCAGTATTGCCATAAAATAAGGACAAGGGGAAAAGAAAATTATATAATGGTGGATTTGCATGTGGGATTAGACAAAGCGTTTACCCTTGAATATTCACATAAGCTAGCCCATGAAATTGAGGATATGCTAAAAGAAGAGCTAGAAGGTGTAAAAGAAGTAATAGTACACGTTGAACCAGCCGATGTATTTAATAAAGAAAAAGATGAATAAATTTTAGATAGCTAAAAAACTAGCTATCTTTTGTTTTTTGAGAAATCAATATATTCCAATCCGAAAAATTCCCACAATAGAAGTGCCAGAGTAGAGTTTTCCTACTCGTTATAAAAAGAAAAAATTTACCAAGTAATATTGACAGAAAATTCATAAAATGATAATATTAAAACGAGATGTCAGACGTCTGACAAGTCAAAGATAAAGGAGAGCACTTATAATGAAAATTAAAGAAAAATCTGTTTCTCTAAGTCAAAAGGTTAAAGAGAAAATTACTGAATATATAATGAATGAAAATCTTCAGCCTGATAGTGTAATTCCTTCGGAGGCTGTATTAACTGAAATGCTTGGAGTAAGCAGATATACAGTAAGAGAAGCATTAGCCCTATTAGAACAAGATAAAATATTATATAAGATTCAGGGGAAAGGTACATTTGTAAACAAGGTACCTACTCACATTGAGAGTGGACTTGAAAAACTAGAGAGCATTACTGAAATAATAGAAAGCTATGGATATGAACCAGGCACTATTTGGATTGGCATTGAGGAAAACCTTCCCACAAAGGATATGGTGGATAAAATGGGCTTGGAGGAAGATGATAAAGTAGTGACTTTTACGAGGATTAGAACTGCCAATGGAAAGGTTGCGGTGTATTGTGTAGATACAATAAAAAGAACAGATACAATGGAAAAAATTCCACAAATCATTGAGGAAGAGTCCATGTTCAACTATTTAAAGGAAAAGCATGGAATAGAGCCTGAATACGCTATAGCAGAGATTATTCCCACTCTTCCCACAGCTGAAATGATAAAACATATGAAGATAAAGGAGAATCAGCTTTTCTTGTTACTACATCAAGTACATTACGACAAAGAAGGTAGTCCACAAATATACTCAATGGATTATTTTAATACAGACGTATTTAAATTTATAGTAAACAGGATAAGATAAATAAGAATTATAGAAAATAAAATATAAGAGGAGGAGAACGTATGAATATTTTAATCAAAAATGCTTCAGTTCTTACAATGACTGATCATGCTGAGCTTATAAATAATGCTAGTGTATTCATAGAAGATGGAAAGATTAAAGGTATAGGGGGAAACTCAGAGAACCTAAAAGCAGACAAAATTATAGATGGAACAAACAAGCTAGTTATGCCTGGATTAATTAATTCACATACTCATATAGCTATGTCCCTTTTTAGAAACTATGCTGATGATCTACCTTTTTGGCCTTGGTTAACAGAGAGAATAATGCCTCTTGAAGAAAAGCTAATACCTGAGCATGTTTATTGGGGCTCTATGCTTAGTATAGTTGAAATGATTAAATCAGGTGTCACATCCTTTGCAGATATGTATTTCTTCATGGACGAGGTAGCCAAGGCAGTAGATGAAACAGGAATAAGGGCAAGCTTGTCAATAGGCATGTCTGATAGTGGAGATCAGGACCTAAAGATCAACAATGCTAAAAAATATTATGATAGCTGGCATGGTAAGGCAGATGGAAGAATAACAGTAATGGCAGGACCTCATGCTCCATATTCATGTGAGCCTTCATTTTTACATAAAGTCATAAACATGGCAGCAGAAAAGGGAATGGGAATACATATTCATTTATCTGAAAGCAAGAAAGAAGTAGAAGATAGCTATAATCTTCGAGGAAAATCTCCTATTAAGCATGTTCATGATTTAGGACTTTTTGAATTACCTACATTGGCTGCTCATTGTGTACATTTATCAGACGAGGATATAGCCATATTGGTAGATAAAAAGGTAAATGTAGCAAACAACCCTGGTAGCAATCTAAAGCTAGGAAATGGTTTTGCAAGAGTAGAGGATATGCTTAAAAAAGGAGTAAATGTAGCATTGGGAACAGATGGTTCTGCTAGTAATAATAATCTGAATATGTTTGAAGAAATAAATTTAGCTGCTCTTGTTAATAAGGCATTAAAAGGTGATACTACCTCCATACCTGCAGCTACTGCTGTTAAGATGGCTACTTTAAATGGGGCTAAAGCTCTAGGTTTAGAAAAAGAAGTAGGAACATTAGAAGTTGGGAAAAAAGCAGATATTGTAATCTTGGATTTAAACAAACCGCATTTTTATCCAAGATATAATCTAGTTGCATCATTGGCTTATTCTGCTCAGGCTTCAGATGTAGAAACGGTAATAGTTGATGGGAAAATCCTAATGGAGAATTATGAGCTTAAAACAATAGATGTAGAGAAAGTAATGTATAATGCAGAAAAGTGTGCAAAGAGCTTAATTAAATAGCTTTCTTAATACCTAAATTTTTTAATGAGAGGGTGAGAAGATGAGAGCTGTATACTTTGATGGGGAG
This sequence comes from Proteiniborus ethanoligenes, assembly GCF_900107485.1. Lineage (NCBI taxonomy): Bacteria > Bacillati > Bacillota > Clostridia > Eubacteriales > Proteiniborus > Proteiniborus ethanoligenes. Next base: position 10,101 of record NZ_FNQE01000030.1, on the reverse strand, counting down.
CTTCAATACAGAGAAGATATACCAAAGCCTCAAATAGAAAGCAACGAGTCTCTAATAAAGATTACCTATGCTGCAATATGCAATACAGATAAAGAGATAGTGAAAGGCTACAAGGATTTTAAAGGCATATTGGGGCATGAGTTTGTTGGAGTAGTTGAAGAATCAGAGGAGAAGGATTTGGTTGGCAAAAGAATAGTTGGAGAAATCAATATAGGATGCAATCAATGTGATTTTTGTAATAAAGGCTTCCAAAATCATTGTAGAAACAGAAAAATATTAGGAATGACCCATAAGGATGGGGCATTTGCAGATTATATAACTCTTCCAAACAAGAATATACACGTAGTTCCTGATAGAGTGTCAGACATGGAAGCTGTATTTGCAGAGCCTTTAGCTGCTGCGCTTCAAATAACTAATATGTATCATATAAAACCTACGGATAAAGTCGCTATAATTGGAGATGGCAAGCTAGCACAGATGATTACTCAAGTTATAAGCTTAACATCCTGCGACTTAACTGTAATTGGAAAGCATTCTGAGAAACTAGATTTATTAAAAAGAAAAGCAAAAACAATACTTTTACAAGATTCTAAATTTGAAAATTATTTTGATGTAGCAATTGACTGCACAGGTAATTCTCAAGGCTTAAAATATGCTAAGGATATAGTGAAAGCAATGGGAACAATAATACTAAAAAGCACTTATAACTCTGAGGCTATGCTTAACCCTACAAGCTGGGTTGTAAACGAAATAACCATATTAGGCACAAGATGTGGACCTATAGATGCAGCGTTAAGGCTTTTAGAAAGAAAGCTAGTGTCTGTAGATGGACTAGTAAGTGGAATCTACTCACTAAAAGACTTTAAAAGCGCTTTTGAAGATAAAAATGCCCTAAAAGCAGTATTCGATTTACAAATGAATTAGATTTATTCAGTATAAGAGGAGGAAAAAAATATGAAAGAAATTAAAACAATTGAATTTAAGGATGATATTTTATATCTAATAGATCAAAGAAAATTACCGATAACTTATGAAATATTCCAGTGCGAGACATATAAGGAAGTAGATTTTGCCATTAAAGATATGGTTGTAAGAGGAGCACCTGCCATAGGAGCAACTGCAGCATATGGAGTAGTCCTAGCTGCAAAAGAATTCCTAAATAATAGTAAGGATGAATTTTTTAAGAACATGGAAGAAGCATTGGACTTATTAAACAAGTCAAGACCAACAGCAGTAAATCTAATGTGGGCAATAAGAAGAATGAGAAACCTTATAGAAGAAAACAAAGAGCTATCAGTAAATGACATATATGAAAAAATAAGAATAGAAGCAGATAACATTTTTAATGAAGACATACAAACAAACAAACAAATGGGAAAACATGGTAATGAAGTTATTCCTGAAAAAGCTACTATTCTGACCCATTGCAATACAGGAGCTCTAGCTACAGCTGGGTTTGGTACAGCTTTAGGAGTAGTAAGAGAGGCATTCTATACTGGAAAGGATATATTTGTTTATGCTGATGAAACAAGGCCAAGACTTCAAGGCGGAAGACTTACTGCATGGGAGCTAAGGCAAGAGGAAATACCCTCAAAGCTTATTGCAGATAATGTGGCTGCGACCTTAATAAGAGATGGGAAAATAGACGTAATATTAGTAGGTGCAGATAGAATAGCCTTAAACGGAGACACTGCAAATAAAATTGGAACATTTATGTTATCAGTAGTAGCAAAGGCTTATAATGTACCGTTCTATATAGTTGCTCCAACAACTACTATAGATTTTGATATAGAAACAGGAGAAGAAATAGAAATTGAAGAGAGAGGTAGCGAGGAGGTTACTCACATCGAAAACGTTAGAATAGCACCAGAAGGTATGGACGTATTTAATCCTGCATTTGATGTGACGCCAAGTGAAAATATTACAGGGATTATAACGGAAAAAGGAATAGTAAGACCACCATATAGAGAAAACATATTAAAACTTAAATAAGGAGGGATGAAAGAAAATGGGTAATAAAGAGGAAGTAAAGGCTATATCCATAAAAAACCTGACTTTTAAGTATAAAGACCAAAAAGATAAAAATGCTATTGAAGATATAAACTTAGATATTGAAAAAGGTCAATTTGTAGTAATAATGGGGCCTAGCGGTGCAGGTAAATCTACTTTGGCAAATTGCTTAAATGGACTAGTACCTCATTTCATTAGAGGACAATACAGCGGTGAAGTTTTAATAAATGGTGCTAATGCAAGGGAAAATAGTGTGAGCAAAATGGCGAGGGAAATAGGATTAGTTTTTCAAGATTTTGAATCACAGTTGTTTTCTACAAATACAATGCTGGAGATTGCATTTGGACCTGAAAATTTTAAGGTTGATAGAGAAGAAATAAAAAGAAGAATAGAAAAAATATTAAAGACAGTTAAGCTTCAAGGCTTTGAAGCTAGGCAGCCTTCAACATTATCTGGAGGCCAGAAGCAAAGATTAGCTATAGGCTCTGTTCTCGCTTCTCAACCAAGTATTATCTGCATGGACGAGCCAACTACAGATCTGGACCCAGTGGGCAAGCTAGGTATATTTACAATAGCTAAAGAGTTACATGAAGACAAAGATCTTACCCTTATAATAATAGAGCATGAAACAGAAGAGGCATTAAACGCTGATAGGCTTATAATTATGGAAGACGGACATATTTTAAAGGATGGATGCCCTAAAGAGGTTCTAAAAGAAATAGAATTAACAGATCGTATAGGAATAATGTCCCTTCAAATTCCAAAATACTTTTCTCAAATGTCCTTAATAAAAAAAGAAGAACTACCCTTAACACCTGATGAAGGCCTAGAAAAATTCAAGAGTCTAGGACTTGAAATAGATGAAGAAAAATATGCAGAAATTCTTTGTGGAGAAGAAAAAAGAGATAGTAAATATGGAAATGTAATAATAGAAGTAAAGGATCTAGAGCACACTTATCCTAACGGGAAAACTGCCTTAAAAGGAGCTAGTCTAAAGGTAAGAGAAGGAGAATTTTTAGCTGTACTTGGGCACAATGGAAGCGGTAAGACTACTTTAGTAAAGCATTTTAATGGATTACTATTACCTACAAATGGGAATGTAATAGTAAATGGAAAAGACACTAAGAATTCAACAATATTTGAGATAGGTAAAGAGGTAGGATATGCTTTTCAAAACCCTGACCATCAGATATTTGCTGATACAGTTTATGAAGAAGTAGCTTTTAGCCCTAAGATTAGAGGCTGCTCAAAGGAAGAAATAGATGAAAGAGTTAAAGAAGCACTAAAGGCAGTTGATATGGAAGGATATGAGGAGGAAGACCCATTTTCACTTACTAAGGGCGGAAGACAAAGAATAGCAGTAGCTTCTATATTGTCTGCCAGACCAAAAGTTATAATCCTAGATGAGCCTACTACTGGACTTGACTATAAAGAGCAAAGACAGATGATGGAGCTAATAAAAAAGCTTAATGAAAGTGGGCATACCATAATAATGATAACCCATACAATGTGGGTAGTTTCTGAATATGCTCATAGGGTAGCAGTAGTAAATGATGGAGAAATAAAGATGTATGGCACTACTAGAGAGGTATTTAAAAATGAAGAGGAGCTTTTAAAATCTTATTTAAAAACACCTCATATAGTAAGCTTAAGCAATAAGCTAGGAAATACAATACTGTCAATAGATGAAATGATTAGATGCACTAAGGGGGCGAAGTAACATGGATATGTTCTTATATATAGACAAGAATACTTTCCTTCATAGATTAGATCCTAGAACTAAGCTGCTAGTCATGTTTGGTAGTTTTGCAATTGCACTTTTATTTAATTCTCTTCCTATACTAATTGGACTAGGAATAGTTATTTTCTTATATGGACAATCAGGAAGAGTGTTATCAAATTTAAAGCGTATAAGGGTAATATTATTCATGATTGCTTTAATGTCAATAATTATATGGTCCTTGACCAAGGGCGGGGAAACAAAGCTACTGGGACCTATAACTCTAGAAGGACTCTTACATGGAATCATGATAGGTTTAAAGTTTGACATAATGATTATTTCTGGGATGATTTTCCTAAGCTCTACAAAAATCGAAGAAATATCCCTAGGTCTTGTCAAATTAAAGGTGCCTTACAGAGGAGCATTTGCATTTTCAACTGCAATAAGACTTGTTCCTATGATAGTAGGTACTAGTTATACAATTACTCAAGCACAAAAGTCCAGAGGATTAGACTTAGATTCAGGAACGTTATTTCAAAAAGCTAAAAAATATGTACCATTATTGATACCAACACTTATTTCTGTTATAAGAGGTACAAATGTGTTTTCTATGGCCCTAGAATCAAAAGGCTTTGGCTATGACAAAGAAAGAACTAATTACATGGAAATAGGCTTTGATGGAAAGGATTATGCACTTATGGTAATAACAATATTAGCAGTAATATTTTCTATATACTCAAAAATAGCATTTAAATTATAGGAGGTAAATATTATGAAGAAGGCTATTATTGGAGGTACAGGTGTCTACGATATTGGAGTAGGAAGCCATGCCAAAATTGTTGAAACAAAATACGGAAATGTAGAAGTTGATATAGTAAATATTAACGGAGAAGATATAGTTTTCTTAGCAAGACACGGAAAAGACCATTCAACACCACCACATTTAATAAATTACAGAGCAAATATGAAGGCATTAGAACAACTAGGAGTTAAATATATCTACGCAACTGCAGCAGTTGGCTCATGTAATGAGAATTATGCTCCAGGGGATGTTGTAGTAGTAAATAATTTTATCGATTTTACTAAATTAAGACCTGTTACTTTCTTTGAAGGTGGAGAGGAGCCCGTTAAACATACAGATATGGGTGATCCTTATTGTAGAAACCTTAGAAACAAATTTTATGATGCAGCAAAGATTGAAGAAGTTCATGTAAAAGGAAATGCAGTATATATATGCACTGAAGGTCCTAGATTTGAAACAGAATACGAAGTAAAAATGTATAAAAATTTAGGAGGTGATGTAATAGGCATGACTAATGTGCCAGAGGTAGTACTAGCAAAGGAATTAGGAATGTGTTATGCAACAGTTGGGATAATCACAAATTGGTGTACAGGCATTAAAGGAGAGATTACCCTACATGATATTCGAGGTACATTGTCTGCGAACAAAGAAAAAATTAGTAAGGCTTTTTTAAGAGTATTTAGAGAAAACCTAGACCAGGAAAGTTGTAACTGTCAAAATGCAATTATTAAACTCTAATAATAAAGGGGGATATTTGTAATGAAAGAAGTATTTAAAATGTGGAAGTCAACTAAAATGGTAGTTTTAGTAGCATTATGTGCAGGCCTTTATGCAGCATTATTAATACCTTTCAAAGCACTAGTTTTAATTCCTGGAATTACAGAATTTAGACCTGCAAGTGCATTACCTATAGTATTTGGACTTTTATTTGGACCTGCGGGAGCTTGGGGTTCAGCTATAGGTAACCTTATAGGAGATTTCTTTGGTTCATTAGGTGTTGGTAGTATTTTTGGCTTCTTTGGGAACTTTATGTTTGCTTATGTACCATACAAAGTATGGCACAACCTAGGTGTAGTTGATAAAGACGATGCAGAACCAAATCTTAAATCTGGGAAGAAAGTAGTGGCATATATTCTTGCAACTTTAGGTGGAGCATTATCATGTGCTCTCATTATAGGCTGGGGACTTGAAATACTTGGAATGGTGCCATTTGCAGCACTAGGAGCTATAATATCTTTAAACAATTCAATTCCTTCAATAATCCTTGGTATACCTCTATTAATAGTTTTATATCCGAGAATTAAGAAATGGGACCTTCTATGGACGGATATAATGCCAGAAGAAGACCTACCTAAAACTGGTGGAACAGCAAGAATTGGTGCTATAATCATGTTTTTAGGTACAGTTGTAGGCCTTATAGGAGGATTAGCAGTTGCACTAGGTGCTGGGCAAGAGCTTTTCAGCTTTGGCTCTGGAGTAGCTGAAGGAATGAGTGTAGCATTAGTAGCAGGATTAGGCGTATTAGCAACATTTGTTGGGAGCTTTATGCAGTAACATAGGGGGGGGATTCCCCCCTGTGTATTCAATATAAAGGTACTAAATACTAAATAGAAAATCTTTTTTGTATTTAGTATTTAGTACCTAATAGTAGTTTAGTTATTAGATACTAAAATATTAGGTTAATAACAGAGAGAGGTGCTTTTATGGACAAAAATAAAAAATACAGATTTGAAACTATGTCAATACATGCTGGGAGCCAAGGAAAAAATGCAAATAATGCATTGAATCCGCCAATTTATCAAACATCTACTTTTGTATTTGATAGCATTGAACATGTTGAAAAGGTTATGTCCTTTGAAAGTGACGATTATGTATATACTAGGGGGAACAATCCTACCCTAAGACTTTTTGAAAACAGAATGGCTGCTTTAGAGGAAGGTAATGGAGCAGTTGCATTTTCTTCAGGAATGGCTGCAATAAGCTCGGTTCTATTTTCATTTCTTAAGCCAGGTGACAATATAATAGTAAATAAAACCTTATATGGATCTAGCTACAACGTTGTTACACATCTTCTTCCTCAGTACAATGTGGATTATAAAATAGCAGATTTAAGCTATACAGATGGGCTTAAAGACTTAATTGACGAAAAAACTAAGGTAATATATTTTGAGACCCCTTCAAATCCCAACCTAATGCTTATAGATATTAAAAAAATTTCAAAAATAGCAAAGGAAAAAGAGGTAAAGGTAGTAATAGATAATACTTTTGCTACACCGTACTTCCAAAGACCATTGACCTTAGGAGCAGATGTAGTAGTTCATAGTGCTACCAAATATATCTGTGGTCATGGAGATGTTGTAGGTGGAGTTGCTATCTCTAAAAATGCAGATTATATACAATCTCTAAAATTTGATTACATGTGTGAATTTGGAGGAGTAATGAGTCCGTTTAATGCATGGCTCTTGCTTAGAGGACTTAAAACACTTGGTGTAAGGATGAGACAGCATGAGAAAAATGCGCTTGAGGTAGCTAGGTTTTTAAAGCGTCATCCAAAGGTAAAAGAAGTTTTATATCCTGGACTTGAGGATTTTAAAGGACATGAAATAGCAAAAGAACAGATGAGTGGCTTTGGAGCCATGATAAGCTTTGAAATAAATGGGGATTTAGAAGCTGCTAAGAAGGTTGTTAACTCTGTGAGACTAGCACAGCTTGCTGTAAGCCTTGGAGACTGTGAAACCTTAATAGAGCTTCCAGCAGCTATGACACATAGAGGATACCCAAAAGAAGAGCTAGCTAAATTTGGATTAACTGAAAGCATGATAAGAATATCTGTAGGACTTGAAGATGTGAACGACATAATTGAAGACCTAGATAATGCACTATCAATGATATGAGTAAAATAGAGCATGAGTTTTATCTACATGCTCAGACTGAATATAAACTATACAACAAAGTCGCAAAATATAGAGTGACTCTGAAAGCTTTAGATTATCTTCTAGCTAACAGCTAAAGACTAACAACTAATACTGCCATAATTAGGAGGAATTAAGTTGATAAGAGCTGATAAAGGTTTGGCATTTATGCTTCAGTATGAAAATGTAGCATGGTATGAGAATGGTATGGTTAAAATATTAGATAGGAGAATATACCCTACTAAAGTACAGTTTGTTACTTGCTACCACCATACAGAAGTAGCTAAGGCGATTGCTGATATGGTAACTCAAAGTGGGGGGCCATATGTTGCTGCTGGTATGGGAATGGCACTTGCTGCTCATGAGGCAAAGGACAAATCTTCAGAACAGTTGCTTGAATATTTAAAGGATGCAGCCTATACACTTTCACATGCAAGACCTACTACGGTCAAACGTATGGAAATAGTTGTAGAGGGGTGTTTAAATGCAGCTCAGGAGGCTATAAAACAAGGGGAAAGGGTTGATGAAGGAATATTTCATCACACCTTAGCAACAATAAACAATAACTATATTAGGATAGGCAAGGTTGCAAATTATCTTGTGGATATGTTCCCAGATAAAGGCACCATTATGACACAATGCTTTGGAGAAACTATAGTAGGTCAAATGCTTAAGGAAGCAAAAAAACGGGGCAAGGATATTAAAGTTATATGTCCAGAGACACGACCATATTTTCAGGGAGCAAGGCTTACTGCTAGCGTCGTTTATGAGCAAGGTTTTGATGTAACGGTTATAACAGATAATATGCCTGCCTATACAATGCTAAGCAAAAAAGTAGATTTATTCACATCAGCAGCAGATGCTATTTGCATGGATGGGCATGTAGTAAATAAGATTGGCACTTTTCAAATTGCAATAGCAGCAAAGTACTTAGGAATTCCTTATTTTGTAACTGGGACTCCAGACAAGGGGCATGATAGTGTTTCAACAATAAAGATAGAAGAAAGAGATGCAAGCTATGTTTTAGAGGCTATGGGTGTAAGAACTGCAATGGAAGGTGTGAAAGGCTATTATCCATTGTTTGATATTACTCCTCCTCATTTAGTAAGTGCTGTAATTACTGACAAAGGTATATTTACTCCTTACGATTTAAATAGATATTATAGTGATTAACTATTTGTCCATTTATGAATATTTATTGTATAAAGCAAGAAAGGACTGATGAAATTATGTTAATGAAGGAAGAAAGACAGCTAATTGTAGAATACGGTAAAAAGCTTTTGACCTCAGGGTTAACAAAGGGTACAGGTGGTAATTTAAGTATATTCAATAGAGATAAAGGACTGTTTGCTATAAGCCCTACAGGCATTGACTATTTTCAAACTGAGCCAGAGGATGTAGTTATATTAAGCATTGATGGAGAGCAAGTAGAGGGACATAGAAAGCCTTCAAGTGAAGTTGAAATGCACAGAGTTTTTTATGAAAGAAGAACAGATATAGATGCTATTATTCATACTCATACCATGTATGCTACAACCCTAGCATGTCTAAACTGGTCCTTACCACCAGTTCATTATATGGTAGCACTAGCAGGCTTAGATGTAAGATGTGCTAAATATGCTACATACGGTACTAAAGAGCTTGCAGAAAATGCTTTTGAAGCTATGAAAGACAGGAAGGCAGTTTTATTAGCAAATCATGGACTCTTAGCAGGAGCAAATGATTTATTAAACGCTTTTAATATTACAGAAGAGATAGAATATTGTGCAGAGCTTTACTATAGAACAAAATCCATAGGAGAGCCTGTTATTTTATCAGAGGAAGAAATGATATTAATGTTGGATAAATTCAAAACATATGGTCAAAGAAAATAATTAATATTTTTATAGAAATATTTTGGAGGTAATCATGAGACCAAAAGAAGTCATTGAAAAATGGGTTGAAGCTTTTAATAATGCGAATGTTACTGATTTAATAAGTTTTTATGGCGATGAGGCTATAAACTACCAAGTACCCAACACTCCAATTCAGGGGAAAGAAGAAATCAAAAAAATGTTTGAAGAAGAATTTGCTCAAGCTAAAATGGTTTGTATTATAGAAAACATTTTTGAAGATGGTGAATGGGCAATTTTAGAATGGAAAGATCCACTTGGACTAAGAGGATGTGGTTTTTTCCATATTATAAATGATAAAATTGTATTTCAAAGAGGTTATTGGGACAAATTATCATTTTTAAGAAAGCATGGCCTTCCAATCCCAAAAGAGTAAAAAATTCAGAAGCGGAAATTGTTAAAACTATTCCCGCTTCTTTATTATTTCCCTTTGTAACTTAGTGTAAAATAATTGTAGGAAAAAATATAAAAAGAATAGCCCCATATGTTATGATGGAAGTGTCAAAGCAACACACCAAAACACAGAGGAGGCTATTCTTATGAATACAATTATACACGAAATAGTAGAAAAAATCACCCTGGATATGAAAAATAATTTAGAGGACCTAATATTAGATAGTAAAGACATTTCTCATTTCATCATAAATACAGGAAAATCCCTAGATGAAATAGGAGTTAAAATAGTGAAGGAAGCTCTAGAAATGCTTGATGAGACCATTAGGGAGTCAAGCACTAGAAAAAAGGAATACTACATTCAAAGAAGAA
>NZ_FNQE01000029.1 GCF_900107485.1 Proteiniborus ethanoligenes | reverse complement strand
AAAGGATCTTAAAAGAGCATGAAGACAATAACCAGTAGGTCCAACTTTAGACGAATGATATTTTGGGAAACTAGACAAATCAATGATATCGAAGATTTTTTCATAAAATTTTGTTTTGCTATTAGATGTAAATAAATCAATGTTATTAAAGATTAATTGACGTTCAAACAAGGGCTTCGCCTCCTTAATATAATATTTGGTGGTACTTATATTATTTGACATAAAGAGGCGAAAACCCTTTTTGAAAATAGAAATATTTTTGAGTGATAAGAAAAAATCACTGTATAGAACACAGTGATTTCAAGCGTTGCAAGTTATGACAAACGCTAGTAATAAAAGATAAGGAGGTGATAATTATGAACAATAATATACTTTTGAATAACGGTAAAAACTTTTTAAAGGCTGGTTTAACACTAGTTATTTACAATACTAGTAGGGATATGCTTAATCAAATATCTAGAAATACTATCGAAACACTAGTAAGAGATATTAGAAAAGTAAGGTCAGAAATAAAAGACAGAAAAGCTATTAATGCAAATTAACAGTGAAGGAACTCATTTTATATGAGTTCTTTTTTTACTTATTGAAAGGAGGAATAGTAAATGGAACAAGAAGCTATTGATTTATTTTATAGTGAATTTGGATATCTTCCAGATCAGAATGAATTAGAAGATTTTATCGAAGAAAGGTTTGGTTATGGAAACTTTAAATCGTATAAACACAATAAATCTTACGTTAGTAATCCTACTTTAGATTTAATTAATGAAGTTAAAGATATAATTGATGAAATTCGTAATAAAGCTAAGTCCTCGTCGACGATTAAAGATAATGATAAATCAAGCGAGTTTATTTTTATGCTTTTAACTTTCTTATTAAAGTCAGGAATCTATTTTCTTATGCAAGAAGGTTATAAGCGAGACTATCAGAACATGAATATATAACAAAGAGGTGACTACAATGAAGGAATTGCTACGAAGTATTTTAAAAGAAGAAAGTGTTCAATATATAGAAAATAACTATCCAAATCTCAAAACCTTAGCCAATTCTACAAAAAAAGAGTTATTACAAATTCCTGGAGTTGGTGAAAAAAGTGCTAAACAACTAAAAGCAATCTTTGAAATAAGTAAACAATTATTACTGCCTAAAGATTCATCTTGCTATATAAAATCGCCTAAAGATATCTATGATTATGTTAAATCAGTAAGTCTTTTCGAAGAAGAAAGAGTAATTGCAATTCTTCTTAATACTAAAAACAAGGTTATCAGTCATACAACAATATCTGTTGGAAGTTTAAATTCTTCAATAATTCATCCTAGAGAGTTCTTTGCTCCAGCAGTAAGACTTAGGGCTCATAGTATAATCGCTGCACATAACCATCCAAGTGGAGATCTCACCCCCTCAAAAGAAGATATTGAGATTACAAAGCGATTAAAAGACTCTGGTAACGTATTAGGAATTAAGCTCCTTGATCATATTATTGTAGGGGATAATAAATATGTTAGCTTAAAGGAATATGACATAATATAAAGTCTAGTATAAGTAATAAAAGGGAAATCAGTTAGCTCTTTTGGAACCATGCAAGCAATATTAACATGGCTCATTTGTTTCTTACAATATTACCTGTTAATTATTAGAGGAAAATGCAGTTTTATGTAGAACTGAGTATTAATAATACTTTTTTATAAGGGAGGATGTATAATAATGTCTGATAATTCAATAGCTTCAGAAGAAGAACAAATAACTACTCAAGAATCTATTACTCAAGATGAAATTAAGGCAAAAAAGAAGAAAACAAAAAACTGGTCACAAATACTGATAACAACTTGCTTAATATTGATTCTCTTTATGACTTTCTTAATTTACACAGGTCAGGAAGTGCAAGTTGCACCACAGCAATGGGAATACAAAATCATAGATGTTTTCCCTAATCAATCAAATAATAGAACTGGTGCAGGCTCTGGTGAATATAATTCAATATCTCCATCACCATTTGAACTCAATGAATTGGGTTCTGAAGGATGGGAGCTAGTAACTTCATATCTTGAAATGGAAACTGCCTATCCTAACTTTGGAAACGAAGATTATGTTACAGGAATTAGAGAAAATGTGAGGCCACAAAGGTTAGTGTTGATTTATAAACGTCCAATTACTTCACAAAATTCAAATTAAGGATATAAAAACGAGGTTATATAAATATAACTTCGTTTTTTATTTTGGTTTGAAAAAAAATATAAAATTGGGAGATGAATTTTGATGTTTAATATAAAGCTAGAGCCACAAGAACAACCATGTGGAGCAAGATTTAATAATCAAGTTGTTATGACTAAAGGGTTCAATGAATTATTTGAACCCTTTTCTTCTTTGATAGCATTAACTACATTGCAAAAAATTATCAAGGAAAGAGTAAATAGTAAAGAAGAAGCTGATTATCTCCAGGTCGCAATGTGTCAGGATAATAAATTCTGGGTAATAGACGATGGATCTTATGTCACTTTCTTATTACCGAGTGAATATTAAAGGAGTGTTTTTTATGGTTGATACTAGATTTATTGTTAGATTGAACGGTAAAGAGTTTGTAAAATATGAAGGTCTACTGAATGCAGCGCATGAAATGGGCTTAAAGTCTATCAGGGTTGAAATAATCCAACTTCCTAACGATTCTAATAATATGACTGCCATATGCAGAGCTAACGTTGAGAACGATGCTAGCGGTGTGTACGTTGATTATGGAGATGCAAGTCCTCAATCAGTTAATTCCAAAATAGTCCCACATATTATCAGGATGGCTAGTACTAGAGCTAAAGCAAGAGCATTAAGAGATTTCACTAATATTGGTATGACAGCTATTGAGGAACTTAATCCTAATGACGTAGAAGTATCAGAACCACCTACTATTCCTCAATTAAATTTATTAAAGAAGTTATCAAAAGAGCTTAATCTTAGAATTGACTTTAATGAACTAGACAAGAAAAGTGCATCGGAGATGATTGAAGAATTTAGTAAAGCCAAACGAGAATACCAGCAGAAGAAGGCTACTTAATATTCTTGGGAGTGTTAATAACAACCCCCTATTTTAAATCTCAACCGATCAAATACTTTTCTAATTCCCAAGTCTTATCATTCTTAAATAATTGAATCCTTGGCTCTTTTCTTATATATATTTGGTAATGTTTAATGTTTCCTGACTTGTCTTTTCGAGTATTAGCAATCTTGGTGTACTCAAGAATTATTTCTACTGGGACTTCAATTATACATTCATGTTTCATTTCAAATTCTATGTATTGATCTTTAGACGATTTAATATTTTCTAACGACCCAGGTGAAATACCAAACCAATAGCATTTATTGGCTTCATGATATTTTGAAGAGTATCGTTTTGTCAAATTAAACACCCTCCTTCTTCAGCTACAGTCAATAAATTTATTACTTTTTCTTTTAACCTCAACATAATACTAGCAACTAGAAATACTTCAACTATATCTCTACACTACTACATCAAGAACCTTCTAAAGACTTAATGTGCCAACATATTTACGATTAGGAAAGATATTGAAATGTTTTTCTTACTTGATCTCACGCTCTTAAATTTGTTACCATATATAGAAATTTTATATCACATGATTTCAATCAAGTGGAAACTGTTTTTAGGATAACTTCTATAATCTTCATAATAATAATTATCTATTGAGTCATTGTCTAAATCTACAATTTGTACATTGCATATTCTTGTAACATCAAGATAAAACTCGCTTTTCGATGACGGATGAAATCTCACAATCATATTATCCTCAATATCTACCTCTATTCCAGAATTAAAAGATATATATCCCCAATCCCATGAAATTAACAGGTCTACTTTCAAAATTCTATCTTTAATAATGGTATCAATAAATTTCATACTGGCAAAGTAATCTTTATCTGGATTAAATTCATTATCTTCAAGTTTATTAATGTCTAATGCCTTAATATCAATAAGAGACTTGTTATTATAGGCTATATTTATTGCAGCCCTAATAATTTTACTTTTATCACTATCAAATTCATCTACCAACTCAAGAAGTCTCTTATTATCTTCATTAGAAATTCTTGCAATAACTCTTTCATCTTTATCCACCTAAATCACTCCTTTTCATTTTTATTATATCATTCTATAAATGATATTTTATTTTGTATGACATTAAATTTTTAATAATTTTCAGGAGGTTTTTGTTATGACAAATCAAATAAAAGCTGTAGCTTACGCAAGAGTATCAACTAGAGAACAGGCTGAAAATGCTACTTCTATCCCAGCTCAACTTGAAGCTATAAGGAATTTTTGTAAACAAAAGGGTTGGATTTTAGTAAATGAATTTATTGATGCTGGCAGAAGCGCCAAAACTGATGAAAGACCAGAATTCCAACATATGATAGCCTTAGCCAAAAAATCTAATAGAGGTTTTGATGCTATAGTAGTCCATAAATTCGACAGATTCAGTAGAAATCGTGAAGACCACGTCATTTACAAGTCTCTTCTAAAAAAAATAGGGGTTCATGTCTATTCAGTAACAGAACAAACAGATCCAGAGACACCTCACGGTTTTTTAATAGAGGGTATATTAGAGGTTATTTCTGAATTTTATAATCTTAACCTCAGAAAAGAAGTATTTAAGGGTATGACTGAAAACACTAAAATGGGATATCGAAATGGTGGAGTTGCCCCTTATGGGTATAGGCTTTCTAAAGTTTCAACTACTGATGGAGGTGTAAAAACAATATTAGTTTTGGGACCTGAAGAAGAAGTTAATATAGTTAAAAGAATATTTCATATGTATGTATACGAGGGACATGGTGCAAAAAAAATAGCTAGTATATTAAATGAAGAAAGTATTCCATCTGCTACAGGTGGTAAATGGCCATATACCTCTATTCACACAATACTTCATAATGAAGTTTACATGGGTGATATGATATGGAATAAATTTGACTATAACAATGGAAAGAAAATGAAACCTGAGTCTGAATGGATAGTGCACAAAGATGCACATCCGGCAATAATAAGTAGAGAAACATTTAGGCTAGTTAAAGTAAAAAGCAAAGAGAGAAGCCCGCACGAAAAACCTTTTGTACCAGGTAGGTCGCCTTTTATTTTGAGAGGATTATTAAAATGTCCTAAATGTAATGCTAATATGGTAAGTAGTCAAAGTGGAGGTAAAACTAAAGCTGGAATCTCTAGAAAATACTATGTTTGTGGTACATACCTGAGAAAAGGTAAACAAGCTTGTGATTATATTAGCTATAACAAAGAAAAAATTGAAGCTAGTGTTAAAGAAGTTATTCTAAAAGAGTTTACTATGATGTGCCTGCCGAACTCTTTGCTTAATGAAATAGAAAAATATAATAGTGAAAAAAATAGAGAACTTAGATATCAATGCGAAACTCTACAAAGAGATATTCAGCTATCAAAGGATAGAATGAAAATGTTACAACAAGATCTTAATCTTGCTCCAAACAACGAGACGCTAAAAAGGTATATTGATGATTTGAAGGTACAAATTGAAAATAATAAAAAGCAACTTTCTAGTATTGGAAATTCTCTTAAGTCTACTAATAACTATGATAATGATATTGAAATAATAATTGGAGACTTGAAAAATATATTAACAACATTTAACTCAAAACCCCCAACTGAGCAGAATATCATTTTGCATAAATATATCGATAAAATCACAGTAAATAGTATAAATAACGTAATATCGATATATATCAAAATACTAAGCCCAAGTATCAAAAGTACTGAATCATTAATATTATTAGAAAAGGTTTTATATGGTGAATATCTTAGATAATAGAGCCATCCGCAACATCGTTATGAGATTTTAGTCTTATCATATAGACATAGATAAAAAGCATAGAAAAATTGCTATACCCGTAACCACTACGAGTATAGCAATTTATTTTTTTCTCTACATTTTATTCAAAACGTAAAAATTCTTATGAGTTTGTCTAATAACTCCAATCTTAATACAATTTAGCAATACTCTATTATCGCTAAAAGGTATATTAACGCTAAATTGTTTGCACCTACCTATAAAGACTTTTTAATATATATTCTAGTTTATAGATAACACATAATTAAAACAATTCATCCAGTAGAATAAAATATTTGATTTTATTCCAATCTGGTACTATATTTAACTCCTCAAAAAGTATTGAGGCATCAAACCCTTCATACACCTTTCCTCCATACTTTCCATCATAGTTATGCTGTAAGCTTCTATAAAAAAGAGCAATATCCTGGTATTTATCGGCAATACCGCTTCTCCCTAAATCTATAAAACCATTAATTTTATCATCTTTAATAATAATATTGGGCAGACAATAGTCTCCATGAGAAAATACAAGCTCTTCATCTGGTTTGTTTTCCTTTAACCATTGTAATAATTTTTCTGGACTTTCAAACCCTTCAGCCCCATAAGTTGTGGGCTCTGCATCTTCCATATCACAAAGGTTATTTCGAACACGAAACTCAGCCTGTCTTAATTTATTGTCAATTGAATTATTAAATGGACATTTAGATATGTCAACACTCCATAGCATTTTCAAGCCATCCGCTAACAATTTTACTAAATGCATTGGATTTTCAAGTAGTTCTGATGAACATGACATCTTGCCTTTAATTCTGCTCATTAGTAGATAGTTTATCCCATTATGCTTTTCAAAACATAAGACTCTTGGGACAGGAAGTTTATCAGATATCCATAACATCATTATGTGCTCATTATCTGATTCCTCCTGTTGCTTTTCAATCTTTAATACCATATCTTCAAAGCAAATCACTTTTGCGTTTGACATTCCGATTGTATCTATTGAATAAGGTATGCCCCCAATTATCTCTTTTATCTTATTTGGTAGGTTCAATGCTATCCTCCTTAAATCTATATAATACACATAAAATATTGTGTCCTTACTTAATCTTTTTAATTTCCTCAATAATAGTCATTGTACAATAAAATATTGTAAAAATGGTACTTATGCAAAAACTAATTATAAGGGAAGCGTCTCCACCATGAAATACTAAATCAATAATAAATGCTACTCCAAACATTGTAAACAAGAATATAAGAAAAGTATATAATGCTGATTTTAGTACCTTCTTCATAAATCTATCGTTGTATTCTTCTATTTCTTTTTCTTTATCGTTCATATAATCTTCTCCTTTCTATTGCGTATAAATATACATATATACATCAATTATTTTAATTTTATATTCTGAATTGTCTTTATTCTATCATATGTATTAACTAATTTCTACCAGATTATATTTGAAATAAAAAAACAACCCACTAGTCTAAGGCTCTGTAACCTCCAAACCAGCGGGTTCTGACTTTTTATAATAATTCCTGTTTAATTTTAGTTCCATCCCTGAAGTAAAATGTAATATCATTTTCAATAACTACCTTATCTATGGTTGATGTCCATAAAACTTCATCAAAGTTTTTCTACAACTTCCTCCTTATTTTTTATTGAATTTTCTTTGTATCCTTGTTATAATGGTTATAAGGATACAAAGATATAGGTATTATATTTATGAATTTAGCATATACTATAAAGGAGGCTATAAATATGTCTACGATTAATATGGAGCGTGATATTATGGATCGTAAAATAATCAGCGTTTCAAAGAAGCGTCAAATTACGATACCTTTACAATTCTATAAACATCTTGAACTTGGAAGCGAAGTTGAATGCTCACTTGAAGATGGTAAAATTGTCATTCAGCCTCTTCATAGAGAACCTAGTGAATTTTCCGTTGAAATCCTCGAGGACCTAGTTTCTCAAGGATATTCAGGTGATGAACTAGTAAAGCAGTTTAAAATACAAAGTAAAAATATCAAAAAAGCTGTTACCAATATGCTTGAAGAAGCAGATGTCATTGCAGCTGGTGAAAAATCCTCAGCAAACTTTGATGACATCTTTGGTTCAGAGGACTGATTATGTACGAAATACTATTCAGTCCTCAAGCTGAACGCTTTTTTAAAAAATTAAAGGAAAAACCTCTAAAAAATGCATATAAAACAGCTTTACTAAAATTAAGTGAAAACCCTTATATCGGTCAACCAAAACGTGGTGATTTATCTGGTGTTTATGGTTTCGATGTAAAATATAAAGGTATCAATTATGAAATTGCCTATACCATAAGTGAGGTTGATGGTAAAAAAATTATTGTACTTCTTGCTGGAACTCGTGAAAACTTTTATGAACAACTAAAGCGATATATTAAATAGCTCTCAAAAAAGGGCTATTTTGCTTCTATACCCTTGATAGCCCATATAAAGAAATAATATTAATATATAGAAATAGGAAGCCTTTCTTAATTGTTAACTCCCCCAATCCTTATCGTTAAAAAGTGCACCCACCCAAAAAAACTGCACACCCGTGTGCATAATTTAGCATTACTGTGTGCAAATATAGAAAATTCATCTTAATTTTATCCCCAAAAACAACGAAAACCCCTTGAAATCAAGGAGTTTCTATTGTATCTATTGTATCAATATTTAAGTTCTTTTATGGTGGAGGCGGTGGGAATCGAACCCACGTCCGAAAGCACTTTATAAAGAGCTTCTCCGAGTGCAGTTGCTAGTTTAAGTTATCGCCTCATAGGCCGCCTAGCAACAGGCTTCCTACTACACTATCTCCAATTTATCCACTATAGGTCGAAGAACCCCTATAATAGTTCCCTGCTTACTTGGCGCCTAGCTTCTAACGGGCAGGACCGTTAGAGTAGACGTAGCTGCTCTTAGGCAGCTAGTGCGTAATTATCGTTTGCGTTTAATTTAAGTTTGCCACTTTTAACGTTGCTTGGCGACAACGACTCGCTACTCTTTACTCCACACCCCCGTCGAAACCATTTTCGCCCCCAGGATGTATATTAATTAAGAATTAAGAATTAAGAATTAAGAATTAAGAATTAAGAATTAAGAATTAAGAATCTTAATACTCATCATACATCTTAATTAAAATCTAAATTGAAAATCAATTATAAAAGATAAAGAATTACAATTATATTTCTAGCTGTATTTTTCACTCATGTGTTTTTGAATTCTTCTTTCTGCGTCTTTTTTTGCTATGTCTTCTCTTTTATCGTATAGCTTTTTACCCTTAGCAATGGCTAATTCTATCTTTACCTTGCCGTTTTTTAGGTATGCACTTAGTGGTACTAGGGAATATCCTTTTTGAGTAATATAGCCAATTAGCTTTCTTATTTCGCTTTTGTGTAAAAGTAGCTTTCTCTTTCTTAAAGGGTCTACATTGTATATATTACCTTGTTCATAGGGGCTTACATGCATGCCATGAATAAATACCTCATTGCTTTCAACTATAGCATAGCTTTCCTTTAAATTGACCTTACCTTGTCTAAAGGATTTAACCTCAGTGCCAGTGAGAGCAATGCCAGCTTCTATAGTATCCTCTATGAAGTAATCATGCCTAGCTTTCCTATTGGTAGCTAATGTTCTATTCTGTCCTTTTGTACTCATAAAAATCCCACCATTACCTAATTTAAGTGCAAATTAAATTATAGCAAAAACATATTATTATGTCAACTATAGTTGTTGAAATAATTTTCCATTTGAAAATTTCAATATAGAAAAAACTAGCTATATAAATAAAATAGCTAGTCTTGAATTATATTGAAATCAATTTGTCTGTTAGCAATATTTGTTCCTACTACTTTAATATTAACTTTGTCACCGATTCTATATATTTTATTTGTTCTTCTTCCAATAAATCTATAGTTTGGTTGGTCGTATTCATAGTAATCATCTATTAAACTACTTATATGCACTAGCCCCTCTATTGTGTTGTCAAGCTCTACAAATATGCCAAAAGGCATTACTCCGGATATAATACCCTCGTATTCTTCTCCAATTCGACTTGACATATACTCTACCTTCTTCAAATCATCTGTTTCTCTAGAGGCTTCATCTGCTATTCTTTCTGTAGTAGAGGACTGTTCTGCTACCTTAGGAAGTATTGAATTTAATTTACCTATCCTTTTTTCATTAATCTTGTTGTTTATAAATTCTTTAATTATTCTGTGAATCTGCAGATCTGGATATCTTCTTATAGGTGCTGTAAAGTGGGAATAGTATTTTGCCGCTAATCCAAAATGACCTTCTGGCTCTGAGCTATATTTTGCTTTTCTTAAGGATCTTAGCATAAGAGTATTTATAATATTTTCTTCTCTCGTATTCTCTATTTTCTTAATTAATTCTTGTAGCTCCTTTGGATGTATTTCTTGAGTTCCCTTTAGATGGTAGCCAAAATTGTGGATAAATTTATTAAATTCATTTATTTTTTCCATGTCTGGGTCTTCGTGTATTCTGTATAAAAATGGAATATCTGCCCAATACATGTATTCGGCCACTGTCTCATTGCTTATGAGCATAAATTCTTCTATCATTCGGTTAGCTATTCTTCTATCAAACTTTTTAACCTCTATAGGATGACCTTTTTTATCTAATATTATTTTAGCCTCTGGAAAATCAAAATCTATGCTTCCTCTTTCTTCTCTTTTCTTAGTTAATATATGACATAGCTCTTCCATTAATTTTAAATCATCTAAAATATGGGCATATCTTCCCAATTGCTCTTGATCATTATGTTCCAACAAGTCAGATATGTTATCATATACTAGTCTTTCTTTACTTTCTATAACCGTCTCAACTATTTGATGATCTACAACTTTTCCACTTTTGTTTATTTCCATAAAAACACTTAATGTAAGCCTTGGTTCTCCTGGATGTAAGCTACATACTCCATTTGAAAGCTTCTTTGGTAGCATTGGTATTACTCTATCTACAAGATATACGCTAGTTCCTCTTTTAAGAGCTTCCTTATCCAAGGGCGAATTTTCTCTTACATAATATGTTACGTCTGCTATATGTACTCCCAGTTTGTAGTTACCATTATTAAGCTTTTCTATAGAAATGGCATCGTCTAAATCCTTTGCATCTGCCCCGTCTATTGTAATTATAGTCTTATCTCTTAAATCTAATCTTCTCTTTATTTCAGCCTCATGTATTTCCTCTGGTATCCTTTCTGCTTCTGCAATGACTTCCTCCGGGAAATTTTCTGGTAAACCATATTTTTTTATTATGGCTAGTATATCAGTACCTGTATCATTTTTATGCCCTAGTATCTCAACTATCCTTCCTTCAGGATTTCTCCTTTTCTCAGGCCATTTTGTAATTTCGACTATTACTATTTGATTAGTTTTGGCATTGTTTATATCTGACTTTGGAATGAATATATCCATGTTTATTCTTGTATCACTAGGTATTACAAAGCCAAAATTTTTACTATTTTCAAATGTTCCTACAACAGTTTTATTAACTCTTTCTAAAATTCTTATTATTTCTCCCTCTTGGCTTCTACCTTCTCCGTTTTTGCTTATAAGTCTTGCTACTACCTTGTCTCCATGTAGTGCTCCATTCATATCATCCGATGAAATAAATACATCCTTAAGCTCTTTATTATCCGGTATTACAAAACCAAATCCCCTCTGATTACACTGGAGTTTTCCTACTACTAGATTCATTTTTTCTGGAATACCATATCTATCTTTATGAGTCTTTATAATTAACCCTTCCTTTTCCATTTCATCTAATAGTTTATAAAAATCTCTATAATCTACAGAATCAATTTCAAAGGCTCTTGCAAGCTCTTCTCTAAGCATAGGCTTATATGCTTGCTTTTCCATGAATTCTACTACCTTACTCTTTGTATTCATAAGATTCCTCCATTTTATTAAAGTCCCAATACAACATTAATTTGCCTCATTGCTTCAAGTCCTATACCAATAAATTCTTCTAAAGTTAAGCCTATATGACTGCAAGCTTTAATTTGTTCCCTATTTGCTCCTTTTGCAAAAGTTTTTTCATGGAATCTATTTATTATGAACTGTGTGTCTATGGCATATAGCTTCTTCTCTGGTGATATCAGGGCAGAAGCTACAATAAGTCCTGTTAGTGGGTCTGTACAAAATAGTGCCTTATCCATTAGGGATTTTCTTTCTAGCCCATGAACTTCATTATGTGCCTTCACTGCATGAACAATTTCTTCATCATAGCCTAGATTCTTAAGCATATCCCCGCCAACTAGACTATGTCTTTCTGGATCATCTGCAGTTGTATCATAATCAATATCATGAACTAATCCTGCAATCCCCCATTGATTTATATCCTCTCCAAATCTCTTCGCTAGTCCCATCATTACTGCTTCCGTTGCATACATATGCTTTAATAGGTTTTTATTTTTTATATTTTCCTTTACATGCTTTAGTGCTTCTTCTCTATTCATTTTAGTTCTCTCCTTTGTATGTTAATTGCTTTTCAAAAACGACTTTGTATATTTTTGTCAAAGTTTCTTATTCCATATTATAGCATAGTTTAAGAATTATAGTTGAAAATATTTTTCAAAAAAACAAAAATACCCTTCATTCTTCTCAGAGAAAAAATATCTTTCTGAGCATAGGTGAAGGGTCTCTTTACAAAAATACAAGCTTATATTCATATTTTTTATATATCTATATTTTCTTTGCCTTGCTACCGCCAAACTCTATTCTCTTAAATAAATCCACATCATATGAATACATATTTTCATTTTTTTCCTTATGTGCAGCTAATGAAATGTCTATAAGCTCACTTATTAAATCCTTGAAGCTTATTCCCATTGGCTCCCATAGATAGTAGGCTACGGAGCCTGGAAGAGTGTTTATTTCATTTACGAAAACCTTTCCTTCTTTATCTAGAAGAAAATCTATCCTTGCATTTCCTCTACAGTCGATAGCCATAAAAGCTTTTTGAGCTGTATCCTGTATTAGCTTTGTTGTTTCTTCTGGAATATCTGCAGGTATATTTCTGCTGCTTCCCTTAGAGCCTTTAGTGTTGCTATTTATATACTTATCCTCGTAAGTAAGGAGTTCCTTCCAGCCTACAGGCTCTTCACATAATGATGCTCTTATGTTGTCATCATAGCCCATAACAGCACAATTAACTTCTCTTGGATTTTCTACGCTTTTTTCAATTATAATCTTTCTATCATATCTTATGGCTATTTCTATAGAATCCATAAGGGTTTCTCTATTCTTTGCCTTTGTAATACCTACACTTGAACCAAGATTTGCAGGTTTTACAAAAACAGGATAACCAAGCTTTTCCTCTACTTCTTTAATTATTTCTTCCTTATTTTCGAACCATTTTTTTCTAAAGAACCAAATATGGTCAACTATAGGTAATCCGTGCGCTTTAAATACATCCTTCATGGTAACCTTATCCATACCAACTGATGAAGCTAATACTCCGCCGCCAGTGTATGGAATATCTATAAGCTCAAATAAGCCTTGAATGGTTCCATCCTCACCGTTAGTACCATGTAAAGCAATAAATATAACATCTACAGTTTCCATTAGTTTTTTACCTAAAAAGCCTATTGCCTCTGGATGAGTATAGTATTTATTATCCCTAAATACAGGTGTCATTATTATTTCTTTTGCATCCTTTAAATTATCCTCTTTAAAATTTTTAAAATTCATTAAACTACTACCAGTAAGCCACTTGCCTTCTTTACTTATATATATTGGCACTACATCATATTTTGTTTTGTCAATATTCTCTATCACTTGCATTCCTGTAATTACAGAAACCTCATGCTCTACGCTTCTTCCTCCAAATAATACACCTACTCTTTTTTTCATGAATATTCCCCCATTTCTTATATGTGCTGATTAAACCCGAGTACATTTTATTCATTATAGTTATCTGGCAAATCATTTTCAAATAGCACTACATCCTTTGGTCTTACAAGATGCTGCAATACTGCAGTAGCTTCATTTAAGGTATTTACAACAAATACATCTTCTTCCTTAAAGCCTTTTTCACAAATTCCCTCATATATAGGTTTAGTTCTGTTTTTACCTATAAGTATAGCATAGTCACATGCTTCTGCTATATATCTTCCAAATTGTCTGTTGGCTTCTTCTTCTTCTTGACCTAGCTCTATCATTCCAGGAGTAACTATAATCTTTCTTCCTTCTTTAAATTGACTAATAACATCTAAGGCAGCCTTAGAACTAACAGGATTTGAGTTAAATGCATCATCTATTATTATTACTCCTGTACCGGGATTTATTAATTGTAATCTATGTGGAACAGGCTCTACTTCTTTTATTCCTCTAGCTATTTCTTCAAAGGTTAATCCAAGGGCTACTCCTACAGCAGCACCTGCAAGGATATTCCCAATATTATGCTCTCCTAATAGCTTTGTTTCACATTTTATTGTATTTCCATTTTTGTCGTTTAAAATAAATGTGGAGCCTATTTCTGAAACCTCAATATTTGTAGCATATATATCTAATAATTCTATGTTTTCTGTACCATAGAGTATTTTCTCTTTAAAAGTTTTATCTGCAAGCTTTTTTACGTACTGATTATCATAATTAAATATGGCAATACCTTCAGGTGGTAGTGCTTCTATAAGCTCATACTTTGTTTTCATTATATTATCTATATTTATAAATGTTTCGAGATGTGTAGGACCTATTGATGTAATAACACCAATTTTAGGATTGGCTAGCTCTGCCATTTCCTTTATTTCACCTATATTTCTAGCTCCCATTTCAACTACAAAGGCGTTATATTCAGAGCTCAATGTATTATTTATTACTTTACTTACTCCCATTGGAGTATTATAGCTTTCTGGTGTTTTTAACACATTATATTTTTCCTCTAATATCTTTGCTGTTATAAACTTTGTACTGGTTTTGCCATAGCTTCCTGTTATCCCAACTATTTTAAGATTTTCGAAGCTTCTAACCTTATCATGTGCCATGTCAAAATAATACTTATTTATAGCATTTTCTATAGGGTTAACTAATATATTTGACAAATACATAGTATATGGGACTAAGTAATATAGTATTCCCCCAGCCATATGTAGAATTATTAGATATTTGAAAAAATCTGATGTAAATAATCCATATACTACTGTTAGAACCGCTAAGATAAAAATATTTACAATATACATAGCAGCAAAAAGTCTTTGTGTACGCTTTGTATAAACCAAATCTTTTTTTACATTTTCTTTTTTAAAGTTTGTTGATACAATAATTAAAGCACACCAAAAAACTATATAAATCATATTATATAATTGTTGTTCTAAATTAAGCAATACTACTGCAAAAATCAAAGTTAAAATAATAAATATATTAACTTTAGTTGAAAATACTTTATACTTAAAGTCTTTTATCCATTTTAAGTAATTTCCATTACTATAGCCTTCAAGCTGCATCATATGTAACATAAATCTACTTCTGTAAAAGAACCCTATACCCCATACGATAATGCTTATAACTCCAAGTACTATCAAAGGCCCATTGTTTCCTAACATCAAATCCACTCTCCTAAAAAAAATACAAATTTCATCGTTGAATATTAGCTTATTTTATCCTTTTCTAAAAAGCTATCAATTATTGCCTTAAATCTGCTAAATTGGTCAAGATATGAATAATGCCCTGCATTTTCAAGAATAACTAACCCGCTATCTTTAATTTCCTCTTCCATTATTTCTCCCATGTATACAGGAGTAGCATCGTCATCTCTTCCCCATATCAAAAGGGTTGATGCATTTATTCCCTTTAATAGAGGTCTTAAGTCTTCATTTACTAACCTCACTAGTATTTTTCTCATTATACCATCAGCATCTTTATAGTCAGTAGAGCCAAATCTTTTATAAAATTTCTCCATTTTTTTCTCTTTATCCATCCAAAAGAATATTGTACCATATGTTTTTTTCAAAGCTTTAAAGGTGTAAACCTTTATATAATAATTTAACTTCCTCTTTGGAATCAAGCCTGCACTATCTATAAGCACCATCTTTTTTACTAGCTCTGGGTATTTATTTGCCAATACTAGAGATACTCTTCCACCATGTGAATGTCCTATTAATATTACTTCCTCCATTTTCATAGCATCAATGAAGGCTTTAGTAATTCTTCCATAGTCGTAAGCACCTAAAACTTCATTAGGCTTCTGACTCATGCCACAGCCTGGAAAATCTATAGCATAAACCTTAAAGTGGTTTTTAAGATGATTAAATATAGGCATTATAGTCTCAATGCTGGCTCCCCATCCATGAAGTATTAAGATATTTTTACCTTGTCCTTCGCTTATATAGTTTATCTCCATGTTTTCAATATTTATTTTCATAATATATACCTCTAGCTTTTATAATTTTTATGTTGAAGTACTATATGATTATATCAAAACTTCAAAGAATATTCCATAGCCTATATTCTCGTGGCTTTTAGCTTTTTTTGCCAATTTAGTCTTTTTTCTTAAATATATTGTCGTATTATTTAGGATTATGACAGCTTTTGATAGGGATGGGATGGATATTTTAAAAAAATAATTAATATAATTATAGTTTTATTCAATTTTGCACATCAAAAAGAAGGTAATCTTTAGACTACCTTCTTCTAAGTTACTATTTAATTAGAATAATCCAGTAAATTTTAAGAAAAGTGGTGCAAATACTAATGCTACTATTGTCATAAGCTTAATTAATATGTTAATTGAAGGTCCTGATGTATCCTTAAATGGGTCCCCAACAGTATCACCAACAACTGCTGCTTTATGGGCCTCACTACCTTTTCCACCATGGTTACCTTCTTCAATATATTTCTTAGCATTATCCCATGCTCCGCCTGCATTAGCCATAAATATTGCCATTAGAACACCTGTTACTAATGAACCAGCTAATAAACCACCAAGAGCTTCTGTTCCTAGTATTACTCCTGTAGCTATTGGAGCAATAACTGCTAATATACCTGGAATTATCATTTCTCTTAGAGCAGCTGTTGTACTTATATCAACACATTTTTTATATTCTGGTTTAGCTTTCCCTTCCATTAAACCAGGAATTTCTCTAAATTGTCTTCTAACTTCCTCAATCATACTAAATGCTGCTTTACCAACAGCCTTCATAGTAATAGCTGAGAATAGGAATGGTAGCATACCACCAATTAGCAATCCAGCGATTACTGTTGGTTTAGTTAAATCTATGCTTTCAAGTCCTACTGCCTGTGTATATGAAGCAAATAATGCTAATGCTGTAAGCGCAGCTGAGCCTATAGCAAATCCTTTTCCAACCGCTGCTGTTGTATTTCCAACAGCATCTAGCTTGTCTGTTACAATACGTACTTCTTTTGGTAGCTCACTCATTTCTGCAATACCACCAGCATTATCTGCTATTGGACCATATGCGTCTACAGCTATTGTCATACCTGCTGTTGATAACATACCTACTGCTGCAAGTGCTATACCATAAAGTCCTTGAGCAGCGTTTGTTGTTCCACCTGAAGCGTAGAATGCAACTAGTATGCCTACTGCAATAACGATAATAGGCCAAGCTGTTGACATCATACCTACAGACAATCCACCAATAATATTAGTTGAAGGTCCTGTCTCAGATTCATCTGCTATACTTTGAACAGGTTTATAATCTCCAGAAGTGTAGTATTCTGTAATTTTAGCTACAACTAAACCTACTACAAGTCCTGACACTATTGCAATAAAAGGTTGATATGAATTAAATAATGACTTGCTTAAGAAAAACGCAACCATAACTGTTAACACCGCACTTGCAAGTGTTCCCATATTAAGTGATTTTTGAGGATCTGAGCCTTCTTTTGCTCTAACAAAAAATGTTCCTATTATAGAAGCTATAACTCCAACTGCTGATAATAACAATGGGTATAGTGCTCCCTTAGTCTCAAATACAACTATTCCTAAAGTAATAGCTGATATTATTGAGCCTACATATGATTCAAATAAGTCTGCTCCCATACCTGCAACGTCACCAACATTGTCTCCTACGTTGTCTGCTATAACTGCTGGATTTCTTGGATCATCTTCTGGTATCCCAGCTTCAACTTTACCTACAAGGTCTGCTCCTACGTCAGCGGCTTTTGTGTATATACCACCGCCAACACGTCCAAAAAGTGCTATTGATGAAGATCCTAATCCAAAACCGGTAATAATTGCAGGGTTACCTATTGTAATATAAAGAATTCCTATACCTAAAAGTCCTAAGCCTACAACTGACATTCCCATAACTGTTCCACCAGAAAATGCTACGTTTAAAGCTTTGTTCATTCCACCTTCTTTAGCTGCATTAGCAGTTCTAACATTGGCTTTTGTAGCCACCTTCATACCAAAAAATCCTGCTAAAGCTGAAAAAACTGCTCCTATTAAAAAGCTTACAGCAGTTAATGGGTCTATTCCTATTGCTAAAATAATAAACAACACTACAACAAATATTGCTAATGTCTTGTACTCTCTTGAAAGAAAAGCCATTGCTCCTTCTTCTATATAGGATGCTATTTCTTTCATTCTATCAGTACCAGCGTCAACTTTATTAATTGTAGTAGCCTTATAAAAAGCAAATAATAAAGCAATTACTCCAACGACTGGCACTACATATAACATACTATCCATTTGTATTTTTCCTCCTTGCTGATTATATAATTACTGCAACGCAGTTAAAACTAAAGCTGATATCACGAATACTATTGCAGAAACAGTAGTTACTTTGCTAAGTATCCCTTCATAACTTCTTCCTTTGCTTTTACCCCAAATACTCTCTGCACCACCACCTATACTTCCAGATAGTCCTGCGCTTTTTCCTGATTGCAATAATATACTAGCAATAAGAGCTAAACTTGCTATCACTATTAAAATATAAAATAATATAGTCATCTCTCCCCACCTCCTGTCCTGTCATAAACACAATAATTTTAACACAGTAAGCCTATAAAATCAACATGTATTTGTTTTTTTAAGCCAATTAGCCGAATAATATTAACAAAATTTCATTAATATTATTCGGCTTTTTTAAGTTAATAATTCACATTTAATAATACTATCTATTTTTTATATTATAGAATACTTCCTTGCCTTTGTATTGGCTAGTTTCTCCAAGCATATCTTCTATTCTTAACAACTGATTATACTTAGCAACTCTATCTGTTCTTGAAGGTGCACCAGTTTTTATTTGACCTGCATTTACGGCCACCACTAAATCTGCTATTGTTGAATCTTCAGTTTCACCTGATCTATGTGAAATTACTGATGTATAGCCTGCTCTTTTAGCCATTTCTATAGCATCTAGTGTTTCTGTAATAGTTCCTATTTGATTAAGCTTAATTAGTATTGAGTTAGCTACCCCTGTCTTGATTCCTCTTTCTAACCTTTCTGTATTAGTTACAAATAGGTCGTCTCCTACAAGCTGTATTTTTTCTCCAAGTCTTTCAGTTAATGCTTTCCAGCCTTCCCAATCATCTTCATCTAAACCATCTTCTATGGACACTATTGGATATTTTTCTACTAAGCTTGCATAGAATTCTATCATTTCTGCAGAAGTAAACTCCTTTCCTTCTCCTGCTAATGTGTAGATTTTTGTTTCCTTATTATACATTTCTGTGGCTGCAACGTCTAATGCTAATAACACATCTTCTCCAGGCTTATATCCAGCTTTCTTAATTGCTTCTACAATAGTAGCCAAGGCTTCTTCGTTTGAACTAAGATTTGGTGCAAATCCACCTTCGTCACCTACGGCAGTATTTAATCCCTTATCCTTTAATACTTTTTTAAGATTATGGAATATTTCTGCTCCCATTCTTAAAGCTTCTCTAAAGTTTAAAGCCCCAACAGGCATAACCATAAATTCCTGTATATCTACGTTGTTATCAGCATGTTCGCCACCATTTAATATATTCATCATTGGAACTGGTAGAGCCTTAGCATTTACTCCGCCTAAGTACTGATAAAGTGGAAGACCTAAAGCATTTGCTGCTGCTTTTGCTACTGCCATAGAAACTCCTAGTATAGCATTTGCCCCTAGTTTCCCTTTATTATGCGTCCCGTCTAGCTCTATAAGCTTCATATCTATAGCGACTTGATCAATTGCATCCATTCCTATGATTTCTGGTGCTATTATATTATTAACATTGTTTACTGCTTCCATTACACCTTTGCCTAGATATCTTTCTTTATCGTTATCTCTTAATTCTACTGCCTCAAAGGCTCCCGTTGATGCACCTGATGGTACTGCTGCTCTTCCAAATGAGTCACTTTCTGTCCAAACTTCAACTTCAACTGTTGGATTCCCTCTTGAATCAAGTATTTCTCTTGCATAAATATCAGTTATCATTGTCATGTTTGTTATCCTCCTTATTTTTCTTTTAAAATTTAGATTCTTCCCAAATGCTCAGAATGACACTAATATAACTAAGTGGAGCAGTAGTTAAACTATCGTTACACTATTGTTCAGCTCCCTTACTTAATAATTAATGATTTCCCAGTCATTTCCCGGGGAATGTTTACCTCCATCATATCTAAAAGAGTAGGTGCTATATCTGCTAAAATACCCTCTCTAAGCTTTACATTTCCTTCTCCTACAATGATACATGGAACTCTGTTTACTGTATGTGCAGTAAGTGTGCCGCCTGTTTCTTCCTCTATCATTTCTTCAGCATTCCCATGGTCCGCTGTAATAAGTACCTTTCCATTATGATTCTGTATTTCTTTCACTATCTCACCTAGACATGAATCAACAGTTTCTACAGCCTTTATTGCTGCACTAACATCTCCAGTATGGCCTACCATATCTGGATTAGCAAAGTTCAGCACAATAAAATTATATTCCTTACTCTTAATTCTTCTTATTACTTCCTCTTTTACTTCTATTGCACTCATTTCTGGTTTTAAATCATATGTAGCTACTTTAGGAGAAGGTATAAGCACTCTTTCCTCTCCTTCGTTAGGTTTTTCGACCCCACCATTAAAAAAGAATGTAACGTGGGCATATTTTTCTGTTTCTGCAATTCTAAGCTGCTTCATGCCTAATGAGCTTATATACTCTCCTAATGTGTTTGTATGGGATTGGGGTTTATAAGCTACTTGGACATTTTCTATGGTTTTGTCGTATTGCGTCATACATACATAGTAAGTATTGACTTTCTTGCTACGCTCAAAACCTTCAAATTCTGTGTCTACAAAAGCTCTAGTAAGCTCTCTTGCTCTATCTGGTCTGAAATTAAAGAATATTACAGAGTCCTTATCCTCTACTGTTGCTATAGGCTTATTATTGTTGAATATAACAGATGGTACTACGAATTCATCTGTTATATTATCTGCATAGGATTTATTAATAATCTCTAATGCTGAGCCTGCTGTTATACCCTTTCCAAGTATTAAAGCATCATAAGCAAGCTGAACTCTATCCCATCTTTTATCTCTATCCATTGCATAATATCTTCCCGAAACAGTAGCAATCCTTCCAACTCCTATTTCATCTAGTTTACTCTCCAACTCCTCTAGATACCTTTTTCCACTTTGAGGTGGCACATCTCTACCATCCAAGAAGCAGTGTACATATACTTCTTTTAAGCCATGTTTTTTAGCAAGCTCTAGCAGAGCATATAAATGAGTGTTGTGACTATGAACTCCTCCATCTGATAAAAGTCCAAACAAGTGTAGTTTTGAAGTATTCTCTTTACAATTTTCTATAGCTTTTAAAAATTCTTCTTTACTAAAAAACTCTTCATTTTCTATTGATTTAGTTATCCTAGTTAACTCTTGATATACAATTCTACCAGCACCTATATTTAAATGCCCTACTTCAGAATTACCCATTTGCCCAGCAGGAAGACCTACGGATAATCCACTAGCTTCTAATGTAGTACTTGGATAATTTTCTGTTAACATTCTATAGTTAGGAGTGTAGGCCTTTAATATTGCATTCCCTTCGTATTTCTTCCCTAATCCCCAACCGTCTAATATAATAATAGCCACTAAGTTTTTCGTCATATTTGCATCTCCTTACTAGAACCTAATTAGCTTAATAAATTCGTCTGACTTTAAGCTGGCTCCTCCTACAAGTGCCCCATCAATATCTGATTGACTCATTATTTCAGCGATATTGCTGGATTTAACACTACCGCCATACTGTATTCTAACTTTTTCTGATATGTCTTGACTATATTTATCTCGCAGTATATTTCTTATGAATGATATCATATCATTAGCTTCTTCACTTGTAGCTGTTTTACCTGTGCCTATTGCCCATATTGGCTCATATGCAATAACTATCTTAATAACTTCCTCATCATCTATATGGTCTAAAGCTTTTAGTATTTGAGATTCTACTAGTTCTTTATGAATATTCTTTTCTCTTTGTGCTAAGGTTTCACCTACACATACTATAGGATTTATATTATGCTTTAAAGCAGCCTTTGTTTTTTTGTTTACTATCTCGTCCGTTTCTCCAAAATATTGTCTTCTTTCAGAGTGACCTATTATCACATAATCTACTCCAATTTCTTTAAGCATTAAAGGAGATATTTCTCCTGTAAAAGCTCCACTTTCTTCCCAATGCATATTTTGTGCTCCGATTTTTAGCTCTGTACCTTCTATTTCTTTTTTCACCTGACTTAATGTGGTAAATGGAACACATACAACTGTTTCTACATCTTTTTTTAATCCGCTCTTTATCTCTTTAACTAAATCTATAGCTTCCTCTATAGTCTTGTTCATCTTCCAATTACCAGCTATAATAGGCGTTCTCATCATGCTACCTCCCTTTTTACTTATTGTCTATTGCAGCAATACCAGGAAGGATTTTTCCCTCAAAAAACTCTAGGGATGCTCCTCCTCCTGTAGATATATGTGTCATTTTGCTATCTAGTCCTGTTTGCTCTACTGCAGCCGCACTATCTCCTCCACCGACAATAGTTATTCCTTCAGCCTCTGACATTGCCTTTGCTATAGCATTAGTTCCCTTAGCAAAGTTAGGCATTTCAAATACTCCCATAGGTCCATTCCACAGAATAGTCTTAGCTTCTTTTATTACCTTTGAAAAGCCTTCTATCGTCTTTTCACCAATATCTAGTCCCATCATATCTTCAGGTATATTATCTATACTAACAGTTTTAAACTGGGCTTCATTATTAAATTCACTAGCTACTACTATATCTACAGGTAGTATAAGGTTTACATTTTTTTCTTTTGCCTTTTGTATTAGCTCTTTAGCTAAATCTAGCTTATCGTCTTCAACTAGTGATTTTCCTATTTCTAAGCCTTGAGCTTTTAAGAATGTATAAGCCATTCCACCACCGATAAGCAAACTATCTACTTTATCAAGGAAGTTCTCTATTACACCAATTTTATCAGATACCTTTGCTCCACCAAGAATAGCCACAAACGGTCTCTCTGGATTGGACATTGCCTTACCCATAACTTCTATTTCCTTTTTAACCAAATATCCTGATGCTGATGGTAGCTGACTGCTTAGTCCTACATTAGATGCATGAGCTCTATGTGCAGTGCCAAAGGCATCATTTACAAATAGTTCTCCTAGAGATGCTAATTGCTTAGCAAATTCTTCTCCATTTTTTTCTTCTTCTTTTCTAAATCTTGTATTTTCCAACAATACAACATCTGATTCCTTCATGTTGTCTACTATTTCTTTAGTCTTATCACTTACTACCACGTCATCTTTAGCGAATATAACTTCTTTATTTAGTAGTTCGCTTAATCTTTTTGCTATAGGCTCTAATGTGTATTTAGGATTAGGTTCTCCTTTTGGTCTTCCGAAATGAGACATTACAATAGCCTTTCCACCATTTTTCATTATGTACTCAATAGTTGGAAGTGCACTTCTTATTCTTCTATCATCGGTTATTTCACCCTTGTCATTCATGGGAACATTAAAGTCGCATCTTACCAATACTCTTTTTCCAGATACATTTAAATCTTCTATACTTTTTTTATTTAACATAATATATCCTCCTTAATGGTGCTAAAGATAATATAGACTTCTATCAAGGGAATTTACCCTGTTCATGTGTATGGTTATGGATTATACTTCTAAAGTGCTTAAAAGCCGGTTTAATAGCTAAGCTATTAAACCGGTCCCATTTATTACTTCCACTTATTTGCCATTAAAACTGCAGTATCTACAACTCTTGCTGAATATCCCCATTCGTTGTCATACCAAGATACTATTTTAACCATATTGTCTATTACCATTGTTGATAATCCATCTATAATTGATGAACGTGAATCTTTCTTATAATCTATTGAAACTAATGGCTCATCTGAATAGCCTAATATGCCTTTTAATTCACCTTCTGCAGCTTCTCTTAATACATTATTTACCTCTTCAGCAGTTGTAGACTTTTCTACCTCAAATACTACGTCTACTACTGACACTGTAGGTGTTGGAACTCTCATTGCCATACCATTTAGCTTTCCTTTTAATTCAGGAATAACTAATGCTACTGCCTTAGCAGCACCTGTTGTTGTAGGTATTATAGACTCAGCAGCAGCTCTTGCTCTTCTTAAATCCTTATGGGAACCATCAAGGATTCTTTGATCATTTGTATAGGCATGTACTGTTGTCATTAATCCTTTTACAACTCCAAACTTTTCTACTATTACTTTAGCAAATGGTGCTAAACAGTTTGTTGTACATGATGCATTTGAAACTATTTGATGTTTCTCATGATCATAATCCTTTTCGTTAACACCCATAACTATTGTTACGTCTTCATTTTTAGCTGGTGCTGTAATTAATACTTTCTTCGCACCTGCTTTTATATGCTTCATATTTCCTTCCTTATCTCTAAACTTACCTGATGACTCAATAACTAGGTCTACTCCAAGCTCTGCCCAAGGTAAGCCTTCTGGATCTCTACTGTTTACTACTTTTACACTTTTACCATTTACGATTAAGCTATCTTCTGTTGAGTCAATTGTACCCTCAAACTTACCAAAACAAGTATCGTACTTGAATAAATGTGCTAAATCAGCTGGTTTTTGAGAACTGTTTACTGCAACTATTTCTAGCTCTTTTACATTGTCCTCAAAAGCAATTCTCATTACATTCCTTCCTATTCTACCAAATCCATTAATAGCAACTTTAATTGACATTAAAATTCCTCCTTTTATATTATTAGCTACTTGCTTATAGTAGCATTTTTAGACATTGTTAATATTTTTCTTGCAGCTCCTTCATCAATTACAAGGGTCATATTACTATGCAATTTACTTATAGCAATAATAGCTTCTGCTTTTTCTTTTCCACTAGCAACGCCAATTACAGTATCTATGCCCTTAAAATCGTCCAAGGATAAGCCTATTGTGCTGGTTTCTAATACAATATTACCATCTGTATTAAAATAATGCCCAAAGGCTTCTGCTACAGCACCTTCTTTTTTTATTTTTTCTATCTTGTCTGGCTCCAATTCTCTTCTTTGAGCCATTACATCTGCTCTTCCAATGCCAAATATGAGTACATTCATATTTTTAATCATATCTAAGACCTCTTTGATTTCATGAACTGTCATTAAGGCCTTTAAGGCTTCTCCTCCTACATTATCAGGAACTTGAAGCAGTCTATAGCTGCCACCTATTTTCTTTGCTAAGCTTGCAGCAATGTTATTGGACTGTGTTTCAAGATCTTTACCTAATCCTCCCCTGGCTGGTATCACAAGCACATCTTTTTTATTTTTGTCAGCAGTCATTTCTTCTGCTACCTGTGCCATAGTTGTTCCACCAGTAATTCCTATAATGTCGCCATCTTTAATTAATTGCTTTATGAGGAGAGATGCAGTTTTACCCATATCCTTAAAGGTTATTATATCTTCACTTGAATCCCCTGGTACAATATATACCCTATTTATATTTAGCATATCCTGAATCTTTTTCTCTAGATTATTGAGACCCTTAAGTCCATGAATATAGTCTTTTAATCTTTCAATTATTAATCTTCCCTCTTCTGTTACATTCATACCGTTAGTTTCAATGCATAGAAGTCCTTGCTCTTTTAAAACACTTACTTCCGTTCTTATAACTCTTTCTCCTACGTTTAAGCTGTTTGCTAGAGCTCTTCTTCCTATGGGTTGATTATAATATATATTTCTAAGTATTATGTATCGTTTTTCTAGAATATCGATTATTTCTGGTACAATTTTTCTTTGAAGCTCTAGTAAATCCTTCATAAAACCACCCCTCTTGGACGATAGTGGGCCAATGTGTCGAAAAATGACCCATCGACAAAGCGTACAACCTAAAGTTCCATCATAAAATGTTAATTACTATCTTATTAGATTTTTACTATAAATAGTATTTTAATCTTTGTTGTATATCATGCATATTGGTCGGATATTGTCCCGTATATGATGATATTGTCCCAAGATTTTCATAAAAAAATGGTACATCTTCATTATATATATAGTCTTTCTAAAAATCAATACCTTGTTGAGTTTGTTAATAAAAAAACATATTTTGTACCAAACAGGAAGGATTCTGATTCCTTTCCTGTTTGTATAGTATGCTTAAAATCTCCTTCTGCCTGATGAAGATGGGATACCTAGTTCATCACGATATTTAGCTACTGTTCTTCTGGAGATATCAATATTTTTTGATTTAAGAATTTTTACTATTTGCTGGTCGCTTAGTGGTTTTTTAGGATTTTCCTCATCTATTATTTCTTTTATAATAGATTTAATACTTGTTGAAGATATGCCACCATCTCCTGTAGAAACACCACTAGAAAAGAAGTATTTTAGCTCAAATAATCCTCTAGGTGTCTGTATATACTTTCCATTAGTAGCTCTACTAACAGTTGATTCATGGACACCAATATCATCTGCTATATCTTTTAATGTAAGTGGTTTTAATGACTGCTTGCCCTTTTCAAAAAACTCTATTTGAAATTTTAGTATAGACTCTACTACTTTATATATTGTCATTCTTCTCTGCTCTATGCTTCTTATTAACCATGTAGCTGAATTTAACCTATCTGTAAGAAAGTTTGCCGTACTTTCATCACTTGTCCTAGTCAAGAGCTGTCTATAGTAGTTGTTAATAATTAGTCTAGGAGTAGAAGATTCATTTACACTAATAATATATTCTCCATCTACATAATATAAGTACACATCAGGAGTTATATATTTAATGTCGTCACTATCATGTGCAAACCCTCTTCCTGGCTTAGGCTCTAAGGATTTAATTAAATCACATATCCATTGGACATTCTGAACAGTAATATTCAATTCCTTTGAAATTTTAGCTATTCTATTTTGTGCTACATCCTCTAAATGATTTTTTATAACTGCTTTCACATCAGAGTTTTCTATGCCTTTTAGCTCTAATTGAAGTAGTAAGCATTCTTTTAAGTCTCTTGCGC
This sequence comes from Proteiniborus ethanoligenes, assembly GCF_900107485.1. Classification (NCBI taxonomy): domain Bacteria; kingdom Bacillati; phylum Bacillota; class Clostridia; order Eubacteriales; genus Proteiniborus; species Proteiniborus ethanoligenes. Next base: position 19,721 of record NZ_FNQE01000029.1, on the reverse strand, counting down.
ATACACCTATAGGCTCAAAGGTTTGAACAAATTTGACAACGTTTTCTACATGCTTGGGCTCTACACCTAACTGTTCTGAAATTTCCTCTATATTATTAATTAGATATCCATTTTTATCTATGTTTTCAATAATAAATTCTCCTATTTCTCTTTGCTTCTTATCTAGTATTGAAAGGTTTAGTTGAAAAAGCAAATGCTCTTTTAGAGAAGTGGGTGAAGAAACATAGCTCTCAAATGTAGTTTCTTTTTCGTCCTTGTTATAAGAGCTAGCATAGCTTATATCGTCATACTCATTAATATACTCTTTCCAATCTATTTCCTCATTTTTATTTTTTATTTCTTCTATATTCTCTTCAGGCTCTCGCTTATTCTCCATCTCTAATAACGGATTAGCCTCCATCTGGCTTTCTACATATTGCCATAGCTCTTGACTAGTAAACTGAAGTATCTGAATAGCTTGTCTTAACTCTGGAGTCATTATTAATTTTTGTGCTTGTTCCAATGTTAAATCAAATCCTAGACGCATATGGCTCACTCCCTACATAATAATGGATTCAAATTAAAGTATCACAAAGTAATATTACTTTGGTATCACTTACTATGTTAATCTTTATAGTACTATTATACCAGATAATAATACTTTACTCAAAAATTAATAATATATACTTCTCACATTTCGTAAATAAAATAGATCCTTCATTACACTTAATTGATGAAAAGGCATAGTCCTAAAAGAATAAGAGGAGCTATAGCTGTTTTATCCTAAGTGTCATCGAAGGATCTCTGTAAGTATATATATATTTTATTAATTTATGTTTTACACTTAAACAAATATTCTCTTACTTTTCACCTTTATCATAAGGCTTACCGCCTGCTGCTGGTCCTACAGCTCTACCAACTACTCCTACGAGAGCAAGGATAGTTGCTATATATGGCAATGCCTGTAAAAATTCTGATGGCACCTTTAAGCCTAGCATAGATGCTTGTATCTGTATAGCTTCTGTAAGCCCAAAGAAAATGCTTGCTAGCATAGCTCCTACTGGATGCCACTTACCAAATATCATAGCTGCTATAGCTATAAAACCTTTTCCAGCAGTCATTCCTTCTCTAAAAAGGTTTACAGCGCCTAATGATAGAGAAGCTCCTGCAAGCCCTGCTAAAGCTCCACTTATCATTACACAAATATATCTTGTCTTATATACATTTATACCAACTGTATCTGCTGCTCTTGGATGTTCTCCTACTGATCTAACCCTTAATCCAAAAGGTGTTTTCCACAATACATAGTATGACACAGCAACCATTATAAATGCCATATATACAAACACAGGTAATTGTGCAAAAAAGCTTCCTAATACAGGTATTTTTTCAAGCCCTAGGAATAAGTTTTTAGATAACATTTTATTTTGTAATGGGTCAGTTTGTCCTGATCTATGCCATATAATTTCTAGCAAATATGCTGTCAAACTTGTAGCCAAAAGGTTAATAGCTACCCCTGTAATAGTTTGGTCTGCTTTTAAATGTATTGCTAATACAGCAAGTAGTAAAGAGGTAATAATGCCTACAATTATTGCAGTTAGCACACCAAGCCAAGGTGAGTTGGTAAAATGAGTGGTTAAAACTGCAAAAAATGCCCCCATTATCATAATACCTTCTAAGGCTATGTTGAAAACTCCTGATCTCTCGGAGAATACTCCTCCTAAGGATGCAAAGATTAGAGGTGTTGCTAGTCTTAATGCTGAAGCAAGTATAGCTAGTATTATAAAAAGCATTATGCCACCTCCTCAGTTTTATTCTTTTTTTCTCTGTGCTTAGATATAATTTTTACAATTTGTTCGCCTGCGATGAAAATTATAATAACTCCTTGAATTATTCCTACGATTTCCTTTGGAATACCAGCAATTTGCATTCTTCTTTCTCCATTACTAAGTATTCCAAAAAGGAGAGCACTTACTAATACACCAATTGGATGATTCTTTCCTACTAAAGCTACTGCTATACCTGTAAACCCATATCCTGGTAGAGCTGGTGCCATATCTACTTTATAAGTCAAGCCTGCAACCTGTGCTGTTCCTGCTAACCCAGCAAAAGCACCAGATATAAGCATTGATATAATCAGGTTTTTAGTTATGCTTATACCGCCATATTCTGCTGCAAATGGACTCTGCCCAACAGAACGTATTTCGTAACCTAATGTAGTTTTAAATAAAATAAAATATGCAACAAAAGCACATAGTATGGCTACTATTAAGCTTGTATTTACACTTGAGTGTCCAAATATTGAAGGAAATAAATCCTTAAACTTTGTAAGCCTTGCTGCTTGCGGTAATAATACAGTGTGCGCTTTTTGTGCACTGCCTTCTAGTGTAGAAGGGTTCAAAATAGTTCTAATAAAATAGTTCCCCACAAACATAGCTGTATAGTTTAGCATTATACTAGTAATAACCTCATGTATTCCAAGTTTAGATTTTAAAAATCCTACTATAGAAGCCCACAATGCCCCTCCAAGTGCTCCAGCTAAAAAAATCAGTGGAACAAGAAGGAAATGTGGTAAGTTTTGGAATACAAAAGCTACAGCTACAGTTGATATAGCTCCAGCAATATACTGGCCTTCGGCACCAATATTAAATAAACCACATCTAAATGCAAAAGCTATTGCAAGTCCAGTAAATATAAGGGGAGTAGTTTTCAACAATGTTTCTCCAAAAACAGGTATGCTACCAAAGCTACCGCTAAAAAGCGCTCCATATGCTACTAATGGACTGTTACCTGAAATCACTATAAATATAGCTCCAATTACGAATGATATAAGTACAGCAAATGCAGGAAACTTTACATTATCAAAAAAAATCTTAAGTTTACTGTCTTTACTATTCATTTTCTCACCTCTCTATTCTCACTAGTCATCAGCTTTACCTCCAGCCATCATTATACCTAGCTTTCTTTCCGTAGCATCCTTAGAATCTACAATTCCTACTATGTTTCCATCATAAATAACTGCTATTCTATCTGCTAGTGCCATAACCTCATCTAGCTCTAGGGAAACTAGTAAAACAGCCTTTCCTCTATTTCTTTGTTCAACAATTCTTCTATGAACAAATTCAATAGCTCCAACATCAAGTCCCCTAGTAGGCTGGGAAGCAATTAATAACATTGGATCTCTGTTGATTTCTCTCGCTATAATTACCTTTTGCTGATTACCACCTGATAGAGATTTTGCCGCAACTTCTTCATTAGGTGTTCTTACGTCAAATTCTTTAATCAACTCTAGTGCATGCTCATGAATCTTTTTATAATCCATAATACCATTTTTGCTATAAGGTTCTTCTCTGTGATTTCCTAATATCATATTTTCTGCAAGAGAGTGGTTTAAGACTAATCCTCTTTTGTGTCTATCCTCTGGTATATGACCTACGCCAATATCTATAATTTCCTTTGTACTACATTTAGCAATATCTTTTCCATTCAGTTCTATGATTCCTGACTTTGCTTTTCTAAGGTGCGTAAGAACTTCTACAAGCTCTGTTTGTCCATTACCATCTACTCCAGCTATAGCAAGTATTTCTCCTGCCCTTACATTAAAGCTTAATCCCTTTAAAGCTGGTAAATGTCTATTATCTAAAGCTTCTAGGTTTTTAACCTCAAGTATTACATCTCCAGGTTCTTTATCTTCTTTTTCTACCACTAGATTTACTTTTCTACCTACCATGAATTCTGCTAATTCATCGGTATTTGTGTCTTGGGTATTAAGTGTACCTATTACCTTGCCTCTCCTAATAACTGTAACTCTGTCACTCATAGTCATTACTTCTTTAAGCTTGTGGGTAATCAAAATAATTGATTTGCCTTGATTCTTCAAATTGTCTAATATTACTCCTAGTTCATCAATTTCTTGAGGAGTAAGAACAGCAGTTGGTTCGTCTAATATTAAAATGTCCGCTCCTCTATAAAGAGCTTTTAATATCTCAACTCTTTGCTGCATGCCTACACTAATATCTTGAATCTTTGCATTTGGATCCACTGCTAGTCCATATTTGTCGGATATTTCTATTACATCTTCAATAGCCTTTTTCATATCTAGATTAAGACCAAAAAACTTCGAAGGCTCTGTACCGAGTATTATGTTTTCGGCAATAGTAAATGGTTGAACAAGCATGAAATGTTGATGTACCATCCCTATACCTTTTTCAATTGCTATATTAGGGTTATCGATGCTGACTTTTTCACCATGAATATAGATTTCTCCCGATGTAGGTAAATATAGACCGTACAATATATTCATTAGAGTAGTTTTACCTGCGCCGTTTTCTCCTAATAATACATGTGTTTCCCCTTTTTTTAATGTGAAATCCACATTGTCATTAGCTACTACTCCAGGAAATATTTTGGTAATATTCTTCATCTCTACTACATAGTCCAAGCTCATTCCCTCCTTTTATAGAAAATAAAGGTCAGATGGTTTAACACCTGACCTAGTATGATTATACTTTTTTTATATCCTATTTTCAATATTATATAATATGGATATTATAATTGTGGCGCTTCAAAAGCTGTAAATTCTGCTTCTATCTTAGGAACAACTATTTTGCCATCGATTATAGCTTGTTTATGTGTTTCCATTATAGCCTTAACATCTTCTGGTAAGTTGCCTGCATTGTCACTATATCCCATACCATCGTTGCTAACATCAAATGTGTACACTTTACCGCCTTCAAATGTTCCTTCTTTAGCAGTTTTAGTTATTTCAAATGTAGATGTATCAACTCTCTTAATTGCTGAACATAGAACATGCTCTGGAGCTAATGCTGATTGGTCTTGGTCAACTCCTATTGCCCAGAAGCCTTTTTCTTCAGCTGCTTGCATTAATCCAACGCCAACTCCACCTGCAGCATGATATATAACGTCTGCACCCATTTGATGTTGAGCAAGTGCTATTTCTTTACCTTTTGCTGAGTCATCAAATGAATCTGCATATTGAACAAATACTTCTGCATTTGGATTAACTGCTTTTACTCCAGCTCTAAATCCATACTCAAATTCTTCGATTAGAGGGAATTTCATACCACCAATAAAGCCTATTTTATTGGATTTTGTAGTTAATCCTGCTGCTACACCTACTAGGTATGAACCTTCGTGGTTAGCAAATGTAAGTGATGCTACGTTTGGAGCATCTATAACAGTGTCAACCACTGCAAATTTTTGCTGTGGGAACTGTTCTGCTGCAGCCTTCATGCTTTCCTCAAATAGGAATCCTACTCCTATTACTAGGTCTGCACCTGATTCTGAGAAGCTAGTTAGGTTTGGGCCATAGTCATCAGCTGATTGTGACTCTAAAACCTTTGCTTCTACGCCTAATTCTGATTCTGCTTTTTTAAGTCCAGCCCAAGCTGAATCGTTAAATGATTGGTCACCTAATCCACCCGTATCTGTTATCATACCTACTACAAATTTCTTATCATCTTTAGGAGCTTCTGGTTGAGCTTGATTATCTCCAGGTTGTTCATTTGATTGATCTGGTTGTGCTGGTTGTTCTGTTTTTGGAGTACATCCGATTGCTAAGGATAACACTAAAACAGTTACTAATGTTAATGCTAGTAATTTTTTTGTCATCTTAAATCCCCCTTGTAATTATTATAATATTTTTATGTATTATCTGTGTTGTTTTTGTTTTACCAACAACAATTATAATATTCTACACAAATCGTGAAAACCCTTTTTTATTTTAAAAATTAATTCATCTTAATAATTACTATATGCTCCAAATTTGCATTTTACTCATTATATAGAGGCTATAGAACCGAGAATAATTATTCTCGGTTCTATAGTTCTATTTAGTTTGTTAACATGGGTTTGAGCCTTCTGCAATATATCCTGCCTTTGTAAGAACTTCAACTGCAAGATCCACCTTAGCCTCATTAACCATTACTATTGGACCAGTACAGCCCATTCCACTTTCAGCATATATGCCTTTTTTCCATAACTCAATAACTGCGTCTTCTAGCTCCATGATGTCTACTCCTGAGATTGAACCTGTTACTATTTCTTTATCAGGAGCCACTACTTCCATTTGCTCATCGGAGCTTTCTTTTTTGTTATCCTTTTTTAAGCCTTTCAGAATGTCTTGAAGCTTTGCACTGTTTGCTTTAGCAAACTCTTCTTTTGATATTTTATCAACCTTGCCTTTTGCAAGCTCACCAGCGAACTCTATTGCATTGGCTACAACTGGAACTCCTGATGCCCTTGATAATATAAGGATAGTTCTCTCATAATCCTCCCCAATACCAGGTCCATATCCAAAGCCTAAAGCTTCATAATCTCCACCTGTAGAGTATGATGAAAATATTTTCATAAGTAGATTTCCAGTTAATGAGTCAGTTACCATTACATCTGGTGTGCCTGTTAATAAGTCGTTTCCTCTCATAACTGCACCACCATCTGATCTCATGGTTTCAGCATAGCTAAAATCATAGCCATTGGCTTTTAGCTCATTTAAGGCTCTCTCAACTTGTCTTACTCCATCTACATTTAAAAGACCTACTGTCGGGTTTTTAATTCCCATTGCTTTTGCAGTGATTATTCCATATAAAGCATTTTTTATCATGCCTTCTACTCTATGTGCAGATGAAGTCCCTGTAGTAGTAGCTAGGTACATTTCTCTCCCTTTACCCGGTGTAATTACTCTACCTACAGTAGATACTCCTAATGGGAATGTGTAGTGCATTGTAACAGCACTTTTAATTTCACCACTATCTAAAAGCTCTTCCATTCTCTTATGCTGTTCTTCTTCTGTATTAGCTTCATATATTTTAAGCTCTGTTTCTACCTTTGGTCCAATTAGAACCACTTCAATTGTAGAATTTCTTTTTTGAGCTAGCTCGGCTCCCTTTATGATGTTTTCTACACCATGCTCGCTGCCCAATACAGTGATGCCCACCTTTACTCTTTGACCAAATTGTCCAGTTTCTACAGCATCTGCTATATCATTAAATACTTTTCCTATTATATTTTTGATATTTTCTGACATTTATATCACCTCTAATTTCCTAATAGATGTGACGCAAATTCTCTCATAGCCTCTGCTACTAATTTTTTAACCTCTTCTTCTGAAACGCCTTTAGCATCCTCAACTTTTCCACTGTTCTTTTCCATAACTATAGATACGCCATCAAATAAATTTGTCATACGTCCTAAGAACAAGCTACCTTTTCCAACTATCATAGCTTTATCTATTTCTCCATTAAGCATAGCCTCTCTACCAAATCCAACATACGGAACTCCTGATGGAATGTGTCCTTGAGTTGGAGCCCATCCTGGCAAACCATGTTTATCTCCAAAGGTTGCTACATCTGCTCTTTCGAGCTCGCCTCTTTTTACTCCAAGTGCAGCTATCATTTTGTAGTTTGCAGCAGGTACATCTCCTGCTCCTGCTGGTTTAGTTATATCTGGGTTTTGCATTTCAACAGAGTATTTATCTATATCAGTTATCTTTAGGTTTCCTTTATCTAATGGAGTCGTTATTAGTGAAGTTATAACAGCCTGTGGTGAAGAACCTGTACCCACAGTATGTCGACCTACTAAGTCAGTTCTTAAAATTGGATTTATTCCATCGTTTTTGCTTACTAAAACTGCAAATCCTGCAACTGCATCTTCTAGTATAGGTAAACCTTTCTTAACGTGGTCTTTACCATTCATGCCTAGCTTAGCTGTTGCTCCACCTGCTACAATAACTACATTTTGGTATACTCCCGCTTGTACTAGCGCAGCAGCTTCGATTAATGAGTGTGTTGGTGCTGCACAAAATCCTCTAGTATCTGAGCCAGTAGCATTGTTACAGCCTACCATTTCTGCTATAGCCTTTGCAAAGTTGCCTCCGCCTCTTTGATTCATATCTCCACATGCTTCTTCAGAGCATTCAATTACATATTCTATATCATTTGCATCTATTCCATTTTTGTCTAATAGATTCATTAGTGCAAGAGCACCAGATGCTTTAACTACTAAGTTTTCAAATATTGTATGAGCATTTAGATTAATATCTATTTCATGAGCTCTCTTTACACATCCAACTATTTCATTGTCATGGTAAATAGCCTCTGCATGATACTCATCTATTTGCTTTTTAATATCTTCTATTGAGTCTCCTTCTTTAAGCTTAGCTAATAATTCTTCTCTTATTAATGGATGCTTAGCAAGCTTAGCTTTCACACTTTCTGCAAAAGATTTTTCTAGTTTAACTAGGTCGAAAGCATCGCTCATTTGCATTAGACCTATGAATTCATCTTGAGGCATTATTTCTCCTAGCTCACCAAATCTTTCAGCACCCTCAACTTTTTTGTCATACCATGGCATTTCATATTTTGCCAATTCTTGTGGATTTAATGACCCAATATAGGTTTGGTTAGGTGGATAGCTTACTACTTCTTCAAAGCTACGCAAATGCTTTGGGAGCTCTTTTAAATAATCTGAGTTAGGATTGATAACTCTTTCTGAAGTTTGTGTTGTACCATTGTGTAATACCATATCTGGTGTGTGTGCTAGTATGTAACCAGCACCTTTTACTACTGGGAATGACATACACTTCACCTCCAAAATAATTAAAAATTATTATTATTTATTGTTATTGACTCGCAGCTGGCAGCTACATACTATAAATAGTCTTTAGCTACTAAGCTATGGCTTATAAAAGGGTGATGAATAAACACCACCCTTTTATTTGCTTTTGCAACTGCTAGCTGCGAATCGCAGCCAGCACAATTATTTATCAAAAACTGTTTGACCTTCCACTTCAGTTGTTAAAGCTTCTAGTGCTTTTTCAACTAATTTTCTTCTTAATTTCTTTTCTTCTGCTTTCTCTAAGCTTGGATTCCCAAGTGGATGTGGTATAGCTATAGTTGGAACTATTCTGTTAGCACCTACAGTCAATGAGATTGGCACTACAGTACACATATGAACAACTGGAATACCTGCTCTCTCAACTTCTTTAACCATCGTTGCACCGCAACGTGTACAAGTGCCTCAGGTGGAGGTTAATATAACTGCATCCACGCCATCAGCTTTCAGTTCTTTAGCAAACTCTGCTGCAAAAGCTTTTGAGCTTGCAACTGCTGTACCATTTCCTACAGTAGTGTAGAAGTATCTATGAAGTTCTCCAATTTTTCCTTCCTTCTCTAGATCCCTAAGAACATCTACAGGTAAAACTCTGTCAGCATCAATATTTGCATATACAGGGTCATAACCACCATGAGCTGTTTCATAAGTTTCTTCTGTTAAATCTTCTACTCCAGCAATATCATATTTTCCGTACTTAGAAGCACTTGAAGATTCAATATGATCAGGATTTCCTTTTGGAACTATACCGCCGGAAGTTACTAGGGCGATTTTAGCTTTAGTAATATCTTTAACTGCTGGATTTGGATCTACTCTATCGAAATCAGGCATTGGGAACTCTGTAACGAATTCTTCTCCTTTAAGCTTGTTAATAAGCATGTCAACAGCTCTTTCAGAACCTCTCTTATCAACAAAAACATTTCTTCTAATACCTCTAGGTATATACCCTTCATCTGCTGGTGAACCTATTTCTTCACCTTTAGCCAATTTAAGAGCTAACTTTGCCATATCTTTTACTGCTGATCTCATTCCTGCCGCATTATTTTTTGTTTCTACAATATAAACACTTTTCTTAAACATATCAGCGCCAGGATTTTCAATGTACATACCAGTTAAAACAGGGATTCCTAGTTCATTTTTTACAGCATCAGTGATTGTTCCACACGCAACACCATATCTACCTGCATTAAAGGCTGGTCCAGCAATGAATAAGTCTGGATTATATTTCTTAATCATGCTAATTACTTCTGCTTTTGCTTCTTCTAGGTTTTCGTTAAAGTAAGAGTCACCGCAAATAATTGTTGCAACTATTTCAGCTTCATCACCAAAACTTTGATTAAATGCCATTCCTGGTCCAACTACTGTTTCTCTTACTTCTGGTTTATAATCAGCCTTTTCTTCTCCACCTATTCCAGCAAAGAATTGGTTGATATAATGAACAACTTTTATTTTACTCATTAGTATCCCCCCTCTCGTATTTTTGGGTAGTTTTATTTAATCATTAAATTTTCCATATTCATTTCTTATTGAACTTACTTCTTCAATTATTTCATCAACATCTAGAACCATTTCCATCATGCCTATTTGCTCATCATAAACGTCTGCATCAAATTCATCCTTAACTTCTGGTTCTACAACGTGGTAAACTCTGAGTCCTAACTGGACTCCTGCCAATGGACCTGCAAAAGTTGGATCTCCTGCTGTAACTGTTTCAGCTGCTAAACCTGCAGCTTCACCTTCAGCAGCACCTAAAAGAACGATAATATTCTCTGCACCGTGCTTTTCTGTTAAATCCTTAACTCTTTGTTGATTCTCTAGGTCCATTGCTCCTGCAGCCGTTCAGACAAAACACTCTGTAGATGCGAAAACTACTTCTGCGTTAGTCGTCTTTAAACATTCTTCGACAGCTGGAGCTGGTATACCATCTCTATCGCCTATTACGATAACTTTTTTGCCATCAAATAGTCCCATCTTCACACTTCCTTTCAGTTTTTGTTTAAATATATTTATGTTTGTTTAGAATCCTCTTGCTGTTAGTTTATTGAAGCCAAGCTCATTTGTAGCACCTGTAATAGCTTGAAGCTCTACTACTATAGAACCATCTTCTCTTAAACTTCCATCAAATCCACCAGCAATTGTATTTACTGGATCAAGATATCCAATAACCTTTTCTAGTGCTGGTAGTTCTATTACTTCGTTAGCATTTCCACCTGTAACAACTGCATTTGCTAGCGGATCAGCATCAGCTAATGATTGAGATGCTCCATCTCTACCTGCATATTCGTCAGTTACGATTACAGTCTTTATGCCTTTTTGTTCTATTTTTTTGCAGTTCATGATTAAGTCAGTATCTGGATTTCCAAATCCTTCCTGTGATATGATGACACCATCAACACCAAGATATTCTGCTAATTTTGCAGACCAATCTGATGATCTTTCCTTATCCGCTAAGTAAACATTTTCATTTGTTATAATTACTCCAACAAAGTTTAGTTCTTTTCCATGTCTTTCAAATAAGTCGTGAACAACTGGGTTGTTTAAGTGGTGATAAGTAGTATTCTTGTCACAAGCAGAAACACAGTTACCACTTATGATAGCACCATCTAAAAGCTCTGTTGGGTAAATCAGTGTAGATAAGGTTTGTTTAGCGTCAACACCATAAACATAAGTATCATGCATCAAGCCTTGGCTTTGAAGCATCAGTACATATGCTACCTTTGGGAGTTCAGGATATTTTTGAATTCCTTGAAGTAATGGTAGCGTTTCATATACCTTTACTTCATTTGGTGTTACTTCTTTACCTGCTTCTCCAAGATAAGCAGCAGCTTTTAATCCCGCAAATCTAATAGCTTTTTCATGCTCATGCTGTTTTAAACCATCTCTTGGTTGAATAACTAAAACAACATTATTAGTTTGAGAGAATGGTGTGTAATCTGCTCCAGGTCCAGTCATGTCTATAATACCTTCTTGGAATGCAACCACCTTTCCTGTCGTAACAACTGCTGCACCTTTTAGCACATGGGTTCTACCTGTTCCAACTGTTTGAACCTTAGAAAGTACTCCTGGGAAAATTCCACCAGGACCTTCAGCCTTAACTCTCGGTTCAATAACGTCCTTAACAGGAGTAATTCTTACGCTTTCACCTGGTCTTGCCAACTCTACATCCACACTTTTAATGTTGTCATCATCGCTTATTCTTGCAATAAGCTCCTCCTTGTTGACAAACAAAATACCATTTTCTACCTTTGTTTTGTCGCCAAATTGAACATCCTTAATGATAATATTACCTATTTCTAGGCGCATAGAGTTCACCTCCTCTTGATATTTCACTAATGTGACATGTTTTATTGTAACCCTAAGCAGTAAATTTTATAACCTTCACTACTTAGGTCAGTTACCAAAATCATTCATTAAAGATATTTTTGAATCATAGCCTCTACATTGGCTGGTGTTGCATCGTCCTTTACTAACTCGTCAATTTTTTCACCGTCTTTGTATATTGCTATAACTGGCAATCCTAATATTCTTTGTGAAATAGCAAGTCTTCTTGCTTTACCTGTGTCAAGTTTAGTAAATTTAACTTTATCACCATATTTTTCTGAAAGCTCCATGATATGTGGCATTAAGGCTTTACAAGGTTCACACCCTTCACTCCAGAAATCAACTAAAACATGTCCCTCTGCTTGAAGTACTTCAACTTCAAAAGTATCTTTGTCAACAGCTAACATTCATATCCCTCCTAATATATTTGTTTTATTTAAAAAATTTCTATTTTTATTCCTCAAAAACGCTTTCTATGTACTTTTCAGCTTGTGTAGCAGCTATAGCACCATCTGCTGTTGCTGTAACCACTTGTCTTAGTGATTTAACCCTGCAATCACCAGCTGCAAATACTCCCGGTATATTAGTTTTCATATTATCATCTGTAATAATATAACCATTTTCCATGTTTATCATGCCGTCAAACAATGAAGTTACTGGGTCATAGCCTACAAATACAAATATACCAAAAGTGCCATCATCTTCATTAGCAAAAATTTCTGTTTCTTCTCCAGTTACTCTATTTGTAAGTATCATTGATTCTACTATGCCATCGCCTTTAACTTCCTTAACTACCGAATTCCATATAAAATCAATTTTTTCATTTTTAAAAGCCTTCTCTTGAATTGATTTAGCAGCTCTAAGTTCATCTCTTCTATGAATAATAGTCACTTTTCTAGCAAATTTAGTTAAATACATTGCTTCTTCAACAGCTGAATCTCCTCCACCTATTACAAAAACTTCTAAATCAGTAAAGAAATCTGCGTCACAAGTTGCGCAATAGGAAACTCCCTTACCAGTAAGCTCTTTTTCTCCTGGACATCCCATAAGCTTAGGCTTTGCTCCTGTAGCAATTATTATTGATTTTGCGTGATATTCGCCTTTTGCTCCTTTAACAATCTTAATTTTGTCTTCTAACTGAACCTCTTTAACTTCATCTAGTACCCTTTCTGCCCCAAACTCTTCTGCTTGTTCTACCATTCTAGCAACTAGTGATGGGCCTGAAGCGTCCTTTTCTGAGCCTGGGTAGTTGGCTACTTCTTCAGTAGTAACTATTTGACCACCAGCCTTTTCTCTTTCTAAAATAAGCGTTTTCATTTTTGCTCTTGCCGCATATAATCCTGCTGCTAAACCTGCTGGACCTGCTCCGATTATTATAGTATCGTATAGATTTGCCATTAGCGTCACTCCTTTAATTTTATACTATTATATACCCAATTTACTATTGTGGTTAACAGTAGCAAATAATACTGTTCAGCAACTAAAATTTACCCAAAATTACCCTGTTTTATTCAAAATTAGTCATGTTATTTAAAATACCTTCTATTAGTGAAAAATCTACTGTCTGGAAATCTAAAAGTGCTATATCAGTCCAATTTGGAGTCATCTTGTTCTCCATAAATTTTCTGGCAGTGGTTATGGCACTCTCTATAATTGATAACGAATTATAATCTAAGTTTTTTTTATTTTTTGAAATAAGAATTGTTCTATATGGAGTTTCATTAGGCTTAATGCTGCCTGCTAGGGGATGTGATAAAAGTATATGACCCAAATGTATTTTGTCTCTTACAGTTTCCAAAACACCTATATAGTCCTTTTCGCAGAACTGAATTTCATATGTAGAAGAAAATACATCTTTTATTAGTGGGTTATTCGTAAATATAATACAGCTCATAGGTTTCACTCCTTATAATGTACATACAATTATTTAGAGACAAAAAAACAGAATAGAAGTTTACATTATTATGTGCCCCTCTACTCTGTTCTAAACCTGAGAGATTCTTCTTTTTAAAGAATTGCCCCTTCGGTGCCATAGGCTTTCCAGAGAACTGTCCAAATACGGTCCTTTTGCCTGAGAGCTTCTCCATAAATGGCAAACTTATGACTTACTCCTTCGGCGCCAAATTTAATTGGTCTCTTCCGCATTTTTCATTCAGCATTTATTTAATTATAGAATTGTTAAATAAAAATCAATCTTGTTGTTCAAGAACATTATAATATATATTTTTTTTATATACAACACTTTTTATCACTTTTTTATTAAAAAATCATTAAATATCTTTAATATTTAATGATTTTTTTGGTTATTTTCTATAAACTTATCTGGTTTATCTCTTATTTTAGAGCATCTAACATATACAGAGCAATGTTTGAAGAATGGTCTGATATTCTTTCAAGATTGCTTATCATATCAAGAAATATTATACCTGAGCTTGGTGAGCATGACTGAGTGTTTAGTCTTTCAATATGTCTAGCCCTGTATTCCTTTTCCATAATATCAACCTCTGCCTCTAAATCTATTACTTCATTTGCTATTACAGGGTCTGCAGTTTTAAAGGCCAATAAGGATTTACTGAATGTATTCTCTACCTTATCAAACATAACATGAAGTTCATCAAGAGCCATATCTGTAAACCAAAGCTTTTCATCTATTCTAGTCTGTGATAGCTCTGCTATATTTTCAGCATGGTCTCCTACACGCTCTATATCATTGATTGCATGAAACAAGGTAGTTACTGTTGCATGCTGTGCATCTGTAAGAGGCGCATGAGAAAGCTGGATTAAATATTTAGTTATCTCTCTTTCAATTTCGTTAATAAGCTTTTCTTCCTCAAACACTTTTTGAGTTAGGCTCTCGTCTTTTGCGTAGAAGGATTCAATTGCTGTTCTTAGATTCTCTCTAACTATTCTACCCATTCTTAGGACCTCTTTAGCTGCTTGACCTACTGCTATGGATGGTGTTTCAATAATTCTTGTGTCTAAGTATTTTAAACCTTGTACCTTTTCTTCGTCTCCTTTAATGAGCTTCTCAGCAATAACAACTAACAGACCAGCAAACGGGAATTGAATAACTACATTAATAACATTAAACAATGTATGTGCATTTGCAATTTGTCTTTCTATATTGTTAGGTGAAAAATAAATTACTAATGATTCTACAGGCTTTCTTAATACAACCATAAATATAATAGTGCCTACTACATTGAATAAGAAATGCATAAGTGCCGCTCTTTTAGCTGTTTTATTAGCTCCTATACTTGATATAAGTGCAGTTGTTGTAGTACCTATGTTATCTCCAAAAAGTATAGGAAGTGCAATATCTATACTTAAAAGACCTTGACTAGCTAGTGCTAATAATAATCCTATAGAAGCACTACTGCTTTGTACTATAGTAGTTATCCCAAATCCTACAATTATCCCAAGTACAGGGTTTTTTAAGCTAGTTAATATATCATTAAAAACTTGGGAATTGCTCAATGGTTTTAGATGACTACTCATAAAATCCATACCAATAAATAAAATACCAAATCCTATCATGATTTCAGCAATTTCTTTATTCTTTTTCTTAGATGAAAAAAGCCAAATAGCCACACCTATGGCAACAACCACAGGCGCATAATCGCTTAGCTTAAATGCTATAAGCTGTGCTGTTACTGTGGTACCTATGTTTGCTCCCATTATTACTCCTACAGCCTGGCTTAATGTCATTAAACTTGCGTTTACAAAGCCTATAACCATTACAGTAGTAGCACTACTGCTTTGAATAACTGCCGTCACAATAATACCTACAATAACACCCATAAATCTGTTACTCGTCAATATTTCGATAAGCCTTTTGAGCTTTTGACCAGCTGCTTTTTGAAGGCCTGTCCCCATAAGATTCATTCCATATAAAAATAGTCCCAATCCCCCCAAAACACCAAAAGCTATTTCCATGATAAACCTCCTGTTTTTATTTATTTGCATACTAGCTGCAATTTGCAATTTGTATTAAATAATTTCATCCTTAAAGTTTATATTACTCATATTAAATCTGGAAATCTTAATTGCCTTAAAGCTTCATATACCACAATAGCAACAGAATTAGAAAGATTTAGAGATCTAGCCTTTTCATCCTCTACCATGGGTATTCTCATTGTCATTTCTCTATGTTTTGCAAGAATATCCTTTGGAAGTCCTGCTGTTTCTTTTCCAAACAATAAAAAGGCTCCTTCTTCAAAGCTAAAATCCGTATAGCTTTGAATTCCTTTTGTAGTTACAAAGTAAAATTTACTCCCCTCGTTTTTTTGAAAAAATTCATCTAGGTTTTCATATACATGTAAATCTAGCAAGTTCCAATAATCGAGTCCTGCTCTTTTTAAATGCTTATCGTCTATTGAAAAACCCAATGGCTTTACAAGATGAAGAGATGTCCCTGTTGCTGCACAAGTTCTAGCAATGTTGCCTGTGTTTTGTGGAATCTCCGGCTCTACTAATACTACATTTAACATCATTATTGGTCCCCCGTTTTGTCAACTCGTTAATATATTTAGTATTTTTTATCAACCTTTATGATTTTACTAATGTTTTTTAATAAAGTCAATTGATAAAGTTAACAAAAATTTTATTTTTCTTTTGTGTTTAATAATATTATCATTCCCATTTTTTCCGATAAATCTTCATATGTAATTATAGTAGCTTTCCTATCTAAGACCATGTAATCAAAATCTCTTCCTTGAATTATTCCATAGCTTGTTACATTCATTGAAACTCCATTTTCATACAAGCTAGCACATGAGTTCCCGATAATGAGCTTACAAAGGCTAAAAATATCTTTTTTAGCATCTCTATCTATATTAACTACAGGAACACCTCCCATTAGCTTTAAGCAAATAAGCTTAGCAAGCTCCTCAGAAATATTAATCATTATTTGACCTGAAATAACTCCTGATAAAGCTACTACTACAATTACACCATCGTAGAATATTATTTCAGAGTCTAAAGAAACCCTGCCATCATTTAAGTCTATGTGGATAACTTGTTTAAATATTTCAATTGCATTTTTATTGAATGTTTTTACTATGTCTGTATCTCGTATCATTATCCCTCCAACAAAATTATATCATAAATAAAAATAGATTCTAAAAAATATTTCTTAGAATCTATTTTTATTAATAATATTATTATTTATACAGTTTTATATATTCTTCTTAGATTTTCTTAAAAGATAAATAAAAAACGGTCCCCCAAAAAATGCTGTAATTATACCAACTGGTATTTCAGTTGGTGATATAATTGTTCTGGCTAAGGTGTCTGCAAATACCATGAATATCCCTCCCGCTAACATTGAGGATGGTATTAGTATTCTGTGATCTGGTCCTACTATTAATCTCAAAATATGAGGGATAATTAATCCAACAAATCCAATTATCCCACTAACTGAAACTGCTGTTGCAATAATAAAGGAACAAATTATGAGTATGATTATTTTTGCTTTTTCAACATCTATGCCTAAATTTTGAGCTGATTCTTCACCTAGAAGCATGATATTTAAATCTTTAGAAAAAGAGGTTAATAATGCCATAGATAATATCATAGGTAAAAATACAGCTCCTAAATGATCCCATCCTTTCCCCGAAAAGCTACCTAGTGTCCAATAAATGATTTTTGTCATATCCTTTGTATGCATTATCATTAAAAAAGATAATATAGCTGTAAGAAATTGGCTCACAGCAATACCAGAAAGGAGTAAGATGGTTACAGGGACCTTGTTTTTAACCCTAGAAATCCAATACACCACAAAGGTAGTAGCCACTGCTCCAACAAATGCACCTATAGATATGGCTGAAATCCCTAAGCCAATCCAGCTCAGTCCGAAGATTATTGTAATTCCTGCCCCCAATGCAGCTCCTGAAGATATACCAATAACATAAGGGTCTGCCATTGGGTTCTTAAACATACCTTGAAATACTGCTCCTACACTAGATAATGCGGCTCCTACAATTATCCCTATTAAAACCCTAGGTATTCTTATGTTGAGGATTATTGTTTGGTAAGACTTGGGAATATTGCTTATGTCGATGTTCTTTCCTATAAAAGGTACTTTAGATAATACAATCATCAATGTATCTGTTGCATTGATCTTTGCTGAGCCTATAGTTGAAAATATTACAATACTAATAGCAAGAGCCACTATTAGTACTGTAATAATCAAACCTTGTTTTTGTCTTTTTATCTTTTTAAATTCCATTCCAATCCCTACTTTGTTTTTAATCAAAAAGCTCAGGATGTATGCTTTTTGCTACAATTTCAAGACCTTGAACTATTCTAGGACCAGGTATAGAAATTAATGGATCTAATATATAGACTCTGTCATTCTTTATTGCATTTATTTCGTTAAAGCCTGATCTTGATTTTATTGATTCAATTGTTTTTGTTTCAACGTCTTTAGATGTAAGATAAACATCAGGATTTCTTTCTATGAGCTGCTCTAAATCAAATTGAGCATATGCTCCCTGGGCATCATTAGCAATATTGTCTCCTCCAGCAAGACTTATTAATTCGTCTATAAAGGAACCTGGACCTGCTGTTTGAAGGGGCTCATCCCAAACCTCAAAAAATACCTTAGGCTTGTTAGCCTCTTTTACAGTGTTCAGTATAGTATCTTTCTTTGAGAGCATCTCCTGAGTTACTGAATTAGCTTCTACAGTCTTATTTGTAATTCTGCCTATTTCTTCAATTAAGTCAATTACCTCGTCAATAGATTCAGGGGCATAACCGAGAACAGCTATACCAGAAGATGATAGCTTGCTATTGACGTCCTCTTTACCAGGCCCGTATTGAATGACTATGTCTGGATTTAGCTCTAATATTTTTTCTATGTTTACATTAAATGCATCACCGACTTTTTCTTTTGTAGTTGCCTTCTCTGGGAAAACACAATAAGGCGTTACTCCTACTATTTCCTCATCTAGTCCTAATTCAAAAAGAATTTCTGTATGACTTGGCGCAAGAGATACTATTTTAGTAGGTTGTTTTTCTAAAGTTATTTTATTTCCAAAGCCATCTACAATCTCCATAGGATATGTATTTTCACTTTGCTCTATTGGAGCTAAATCATTTTCCTTGTTTGGTTCTTCTTTTTTTACAGCACAACCTGTTGCTAAGGTAAGCATCATTACAGTAATCATCATTATTGTGATAAATTTCTTCAACATTTTGATCATTATTTTTCTCCTCTCGTTATCATATTGTCTTAGGTTACATAGAATGCATATTATAAATAATAGCAAAAGGGATATATTATTTCAAGAAGTTATATTTATAAGCATTGATCACCATAAATACTTATTAGGCTCTTATAGTCCTTGTGATTCTTTCTAATCATTTTAATATCTCCCTTGTCCTTTGCATAAAATACTAGCAGCTCATATTCTTCTCTATTTTTTTTATCTAATTCAAGTTTTAGATTTTCTTTTTCCTTCGTATCTATTTAGCCCCCTAACCGTTTTGGACAATCACACACGATTATAGTAAAATATAATCAACAGGAGGTTGCCAGAATGAGAAGCAAAAATACAAGATATCCAGAAGAATTTAAACGTCAAATTGTTAAAGAAGTAGAGGAAGTTGGTAATGCAACTTTAGTAGCAAGAAAGCATGATATTGTCCCAGGCACGGTTACAAGATGGGTTAGAGAATCAAAGGAAGCTAACAAAACGAATAATCCTCTTAATATAGATTATAGCACTAATTCCTCCTTAGATAAGGAGAATGAGCAACTAAAGAAGCTATTAGGCGAAAAGGATCTTGAA